>JBKJNS010000366.1:0-3610 GCA_046593455.1 Chitinophagales bacterium
CCATTTCCATCCAAAGCACCAACGGTTCCTGTGGTAACTGGTGCAGTAAAATCCAATGCATCGAAATCTGTCCATGTTCCTGTTGTTAAACTTGTTGCATTAGTGCTGTATTGAAAATCCATTCTGTCAACTCTTGCAGTTGCACCTAATCTCCATTGTTCACCTGTGTATGAAATGGAAATTGAGGTAACAGTTGAACCGGTTGTGTTTGTAAATACGGCACCAATTGTTGGGATCACACTTCCCGATTGAAGACCACCAAATGCACGATCACTATTTGATGCAGGTCCAAAACTGTAAGTGTCACCGGTGTTGCCGCTTCCTGTTCCTGCAGTATAAATTGTGTTAGCACTCGAACCTGATTCTGATAATAACCATCCCGAAGGTAAAGTTGATGATGTGCCCGATAAAGCAAGTGTATTAAAATTTTGTGTAACAATCTGTGTTGAAGGAATTGGAGTTCCGCCCGTTACAGTAATATCAATTGAACCGCTATTAGGAACAGCACAACTTGGATTAATGTGAGTTTCGGAAATAGTAATTGTTGGAACAGTGTAACTAAAATTTAATCCTCCATTTCCATTGAGATTAATTGTACACAAATCATAATCAGTTCCAATGTTGCCCGAAGAAACAGTGCTTGAGAAAACATAATACTTAACTGTTGTTCCACTAATTTGACCGGGTATAGTTGCGCTGCCATTTACTCCAACGGTTGTTGCAGTAACCAATGATGAAGTTGCAAAATTATCATTACTCCACCGCACGTAAAAAATTTCCTGCGCACTTGGTGTAACACTTAATGTAAATGAAACAAGAGTTGATGCGCCCGCACAAGGTGAAGAATTTGACACGGTTGAAATTGTTGCAGGACTTGCACCTGTTTCCATAATGCATGCTTTGGTATCAATGTAACCGAGGTCAAGCCAATTAACTGTATAAAATTTTCCATTGGTAAAAGTGCAATTATCATTTGGTTGTCCGCCACCGATATAAACATTGTTTGGCGTGTTAAGCGTCCACGAAGAAACCCCGCCCCATTTATTTTGATAATAATTTCCTGCAGCACCCGAAGTAAAAAGAAAATCATAATTGCCGCCAACAATATCACCGCCACTTGCAGCAGCAGAAAATTTTGTTTGCCATATAACCTGCCCGGCCAAACTGGTGTTAATGTTTAATTGTCCACCTGCAGTTTGACTTGCGTTTGCAAATTTTAGGTTGGACGGTGGATTTGTAAATCCATTATATGCACCGGGCATGTTCAATCCTTCTGGCTGAAAAATTTGTGCCGAAGAGATAATAGAAATGCTGAGCATGCAAATACAAAAAAGAATAGTTGCAATGAGTTTTGGATTTGCTTTTAGGGTAATTGTGTTCATGTTGTTTGGTTTTATGATTTCAAAATTTAAGATTAGAAGGCGAGATTGAAGGCGTGAAAATAAATATTAATAATAAATGAAGAGACTTAATCAAGAACTGCAAAGTTGCCATTATTTTTTAAGTACAGAATTAACTTTAGATTAAATAATTTCGATTGAAATGAATTTTGTTCATGTATATTCGACATCGTAAGATTTAGCAATGAATTTTTAATAACCCTGATGTCATTACTTCTTTCATTCGTTAGTTTTTTAAATAGTGAAGAGCGAAAACTCTTCTCCATGGTTCCTTTATTTGGTAAGGAAAAATCATTGCGTGACATTTTGCTTACGCGGGAAAACTCATTGATTTCCAAGCCTTCGCTGATGAAGGAATTAGCACTTTCATCAACTCATTATGATAAGATAAATACACAGGTATTAAAGAAGTCGTATCGGTTTATTGCAGGAGATGATGAATTGGAGCAATTGAATTTTTTAAGTAAGAAGTTTATGTTCAATCATCTTTTTCACGAGATCAAGCAACTTAAATCTAAAGTTATAAAAGATCAAGTGAATCCTGAAAAGAAGGAAAAATATATTCGGGCAATTTTCGATTTCTCTATAAATGTTCCTGCTAAATATTTTAATGAATCTTTAGTAAACCACAACGGAGTGTTCTATCTATCTAAGATAAGTGACAACACTAAAGCAAGAGAATTTGAGGTAAAGGCAAAAATGCTTTTTGCAAGATTGAATGCACTTACTCAAAAGTGTCCGAGTAGTTCAGTGACAATAAAAATGAAAAGAGAAATTACTGCTTTGGAGAAAAAGTATGTTGCTGTAGATGATCCTGAAATAAAATCAATCCTTTATCACTGCTGGATAAATTTTTACCGCATGCTGATTCCCGATTGGAAGAAGCGCACTTTCTATCTCGAAAAAATTCAGTCCCTTTATGCTAATGCTAATGTCCCTGTTTTTGAAAGAGCCATTTATGAATGCCATAAGGCCGAAGTGCTTTTTGAAAAAGGCGAATATGCAAAGGCGTATTTGGCCTATACCAAAACCTTTTCTAATTATATGCTGCTTTTGCGAAATCAATTTCACCATTTTGCACGATGGATCGAACTTGCATTAATTCTCGGATTATACAGCGAAGCAGAACAGTTGCTTGATTCACTTTTTAAAGTTTATGTAGTTAACCGCCATGAATCAAATGGTGTATTAGGTTCATTACTTTATGCCGAAATGTATTTGTTGAAAAACGATTTCAATCTCGCTTTTCAATACATCAGCCTTGCTAAGTCACTAAACTCCATACAGGTTTATTTTATTTATGAAATAAGAATAAGAATGAGGGAAGCACTTT
Source organism: Chitinophagales bacterium (assembly GCA_046593455.1). Classification (GTDB taxonomy): domain Bacteria; phylum Bacteroidota; class Bacteroidia; order Chitinophagales; family UBA10324; genus JAJAYG01. Next base: position 2,734 of record JBKJNS010000366.1, read on the forward strand.
TTTTTGCACTCAATGGCGACAAAAGATTTGTTGAAAGATTAGTACAGAGGAGCGTTCGCTATATCCAATTGCAGAAACTTGATCAGGAGCGATATACTTATCTGCAGTTTTTCAAAATTCTAAAAGACTATCAAAATATAAAAGCAACTTACCCCGATCATCTTTCACCCAAGTCAAAGGATTTGCTGAAAGTATTTGATAGAGGATATGAAATGCTTAATGGATTATTCTTGAAAAAGCTCCTGACCAAAAATTAATTTGATTCTGCTAAAAGTCAGCAAGCCATTCAACAACCCGGCTTTCAGCGTAATACTTGCCGCTTAAGGGATTGATGATAAAACCAACATGCCCTCCAAGTGAAGGCGTTTCAAGAAAAACTTTTTCATGAATCTTGCATTCTTTATAAGGCAAACAATCTTTTGTAAAGAACGGATCGTCAACTGCTGTGAGAATTAATGTTGGAACTGAAATGTTTTTTATGAATTGTTTAGAAGAACATTTGGTGTAATAGTCAACTGCATTCTTAAACCCAAACAGGGGAGCCGTAAAAGAATCATCATATTCCTGCAATGATTTTGCAGCCATAACTTTTTCCTCAGTGATTCCGTTTTTGTGAAGATGAATTCTTGCAATTGCTTTTTGCTTAAGTGTTTTTAAAAATCTTTTTTTGTAAACAAACCACGAGCGTTCATCAAGTGTAACTGCACATGCATGCAAATCACACGGCACTGAAATCGCAACCGCTTTTTTTATTTGGTGAGGAAGTTCATTTCCTTTTTCACCTAAATATTTTAATGTAAGATTTCCTCCCAAACTAAAACCAACGATCACTAATTCTTCACAATCATAATTCTTCAAAATAAAATTTACCACTGTT
>JBKJNS010000406.1:0-3470 GCA_046593455.1 Chitinophagales bacterium
ATTATTTGCATTCATTTCACGCTCATAGATGTAATAAAACCGCAAGGTGTTTTTTCTGTCGAAATTATAATCTGTTCCTCCGCTCAATCTGTATTGAACCAAGTTATCTCCCTTATAATAAAAGATTGAAAAGAATAATTCACCCGAAATGAAAGGCTCAATTCTTTTATCGAGCTTATTACTGACTGTGAGTTTAGGTCTTAAATAAGTTTCATCAGCCTGTTGTGGAATAAAATTATTTTCAATCCTCATCCTTGCATTCGCTTTCCATCTATTCCATTTTTCTGAATAAACAAGATCGGTGTAAATGCGGTTTTTCACAACATCCGGTTTTATAATCAGCCGATAATTTGCAGCAACTGAAAATTTTTTATTCATCTCATAATTCAAACCTACTTCAGTATAAGTTTGATCAAACTGTGTTGAATTTTCATTCAGCCTTAGCATTTGTTGAATACCAAGATCCAGTTTTTTAGAAAACTGTTTTGTGATTGCTACTGATGACCAGGTATTGAAATCCTGAACTTGCGCTTGCAGACTATGGCACCAGAAAACAGGAATAAGAAATAAGAAGCAGGCAAAATATTTCAATGCCCTTCATTTTTGTCAAAATAAAAAATTTTAATGCGGGCTACATCAGTCATAAAATCTATTCTCCCGATTTCGGCCCGGTGAATATCTAAACCTGTTCGCTCTTTTAAGTCGGCAATAAGCTTATCGTAATTCTCCGGCTTAATGTTCTCTATTTTCTCATACACTATTGTTTTGGTTGAAGCATGGCGAACGAGCCAGACTTTTTCCATCACATAAATAATTCCAACCACTAGAACATTTGCAAAAATTACCTCAGCAATACTTACCTGATCATTGCTCAGCGAATTGATAACGCCAATGCTGATTACCAAAAACAGGTAAGCCATATCCATAATCGATACGTTCATAGTTCTGTAGCGCAAAACAGAAAACACTGCGAACAAACCAAATGCAACACCAATCTGCAATTGCGAATTCTTCATCATGTAACACAAAACGAATATGATGATGTTGAAGAGGAAATAAGTAAAAAGGTAATCCTTGTTTTTATGAACAGGATAATAGATCCACCTTATAACAGTATATGCAACTACGAAATTGAAAAGAAACCTTAAAAAGAAATCAAGAAATTCAGGCGCGCTGAAAAGCACCGGCAACTTAAACTCTTCCAACAACAATACATTAAGCAACTCCATCATTTATTTTATTTAGCGTTAGTAGTTTCGATTTAAACCGGTTGTATTTTATTCCCGGATGGGTAAGTAAAGTACCCATACAATATTTGCTGAAGCTTGCAGGAAAAATTCTTTCATCCTGCATCAATTGCCTGAACCCTGATTTATGAAAATGCTGTTCTTGCTTTACTTCTGCAACTACAGTTTCATTTAGTACTTTTTCATTTCCATTATTTTGAAAGTGAATTAAAAAATCAATCGTTACTCTTTCATGGCTCTCTTCACTCACCAGTGTTATTCTCTGAAACTCATTTTTCAAACTTGTTTGAAGATTTGAAGTCTGATCATGAGAAAGTGCTGCTAAAAATTTATACTGTTCCTCATTTAAATTATCGGATAAGTTTGAAACCGGCATCCGTTTTTTATCCGTTGTCCCTTTATTGTTTTTAGATTTTACTTCTAAAAAACAATCTCCTGAATCGCTGTACTTACGCATTCTTATTTTATGGCGTATCCCTCTCCTGTTATGATGATCGTGATATGATTTTAATTCGGGTGTGTCAAAGTAAATGTTCTTATAAGAAGCAATTACCCTTTCATTTATTGATAAAAGTTTCTACTCCATCTTTAATGCAACAATAAAATCAGCAAGTTTTAAAAATGCGAAAACATATTTTTGATCATAGCGGCTCATTAAATTTGACTCATTCATCTCATCCAAAGAGATTTTTTTATAGTCGCTAAGTGCCAGTTCAATTCGCTCCATTCTTTTTTCAGTATCAATAATATTCATACACAAATCTCTTCTTCGATTTTACTTTACCATCTTTATCAGTCACAATTTTTGAAATCCTGTTCCCCTTATCATCATATTCATAAAGTGTAATCTCATCAGGTTTTCCGTTTGGCAGCAGCCTTATCTCCTTTATTTTCTGATTAGAACTGTTGTATTCATTTTTAACATGGCTTTTTTCATTTTCAAACTCATCAAATTCCATTTCTTCAATTACATTTCCATTCGCATCAAATTGTTGAAACGATTTTTTTATTTCACTCTCTTTACCTGCTTTCGATTCAACTGTAAACTCTGTGGTTGATTTAATTCCTGTTGATTTTTGGGCAGCGCAAAACTCGGTTGATAAAAAGAAAAAAAAGAAAAATAGAGCTGCGTTTTTTATCATTGAAATATTTGCTCTCATCGTTTTATTTATTAAGAATTAAATCTGCTAAATCAATTGTTGAATGATTATCATTTATGTCTGCTAACACCTTCACCGGTTCAACTCCCGAAGCGCAAGTATCACATTTTTGATAGGCGAAAATCGTATAGCTTCCTTTCCTCAAATAATTGAATTGATAGGTTCCATCATAACTCGTCCTGGTATCATTCCCGTAAAAAGCTGCATCGCCATAAATAATATAAACCCTTTCCTCAGCAGCATAATATTCTGCTTGTAACTGACCGGCACTGTTGTAATCTTTTATATAAATCTTCCCTTTGATAGATGAAGTGCCCCCTTCACCCGCATCCTTTTTACAAGATGACAGAGCAAGAACTGAGACAATTATTAAAAGTATTCTTGAAGATGATAGCATTGATAAATTATTGAACAATTATTTTTAGAATGGTGATTGAAGATTTATTTTGAATTTGAATGAAGTAAATTCCTTTTGCTTCATTACTTAAATCAACTTGCATTTTGCTTCCATTAAAAACTGAAGTATAAATTCTACTACCAAGTAAATTGAAAATAGAAATCACGGAAGAAAAAATATTTTCAGAGGAGTTGATCTGAAACAAAGAACGAGATAAATTATTTACAGTAAATAAATCCAATTGTTGAGTTTCATTTATCCCAACATTACAATTGGGATTATAAGCATAACCGGGGGAACCCTCAAGGCAGCCGGTAAACCAATCTGAAGCTACATTAACATCCTTGGTAGCATCAAGTAACTCGAGAGTATATCCATCTCCATCAGCTCCGGCAGGCCAACTGCTTTCATCTTTATAGATCATGGAATATTTTATCTGTCCGTTAAAATCAAACAGCCGAAGCGTTTCACCACCATTGCTCAAATTAAAATCAAATGGCCCAATCCAATTAGTTACATTAGGATGGCGCGCAAAAAATTTTGCAGAGTCGTGAACTAAAACAAGTCTGCTATCGGGCGCAATTTGAAGGTTAATGGGAAAGTTATAAATATTTGTATCGTGACTATCTTTAAAAGAATACTTGGTTAAATTGATGAAACCTGTTG
>JBKJNS010000019.1:0-2978 GCA_046593455.1 Chitinophagales bacterium
CTTGTGATCAGCAACAACTTGGTTTCAGATATAAAAGGATCAGGATGGAGTTCATTTTCAAGTGATGCAATTGTTGGTATTGCAATTGGGTTTTCTTCAACAACCGGTGGCGTAAAAGTTTATTACAACTCGGTAAATCTTGGAAGCGGAACATTTGCAGGAGCTTCATCAGGCACACTTTCAGCAGCGCTTGCTATCAACAGTACTTCAACAGTGTTGGATATCAGAAATAATATTTTCGCAACCAATCTTGTAAACTCTGCCGCCGCTGCTGCAAAATCATATTGCGTTTACTCGCTGGCTGCAAATACTGCTTTCACTGATATTAATTACAATGATTATTACCCAAGCGGAACACAGGGAGTGCTGGGATTTTTAACTGCAGATCAAACTACACTTGCTGCTTGGAAAGTGGCAACAGCTAAAGATGCAAACTCAATAAGTTCAGATCCAAAATTTATCAGTGCTACTGATCTTCACATCAATACTGCTGTTGCAACTTATATTGAATCAGCAGCAACACCTATTACAGGAATCACTACTGACTTTGATGGTGATACAAGAAATATTACAACACCTGATATTGGCGCTGATGAAGGAAACTTTATTGCTCCTGTAACAAACGATATTTCTGCGACGGCATTTGTAGTTCCCACAAATGGCGCATCTGTAACTATTGGGGCAATTACACCACAGGCATCCTTTACCAACAATGGAACGGCAACACAAACTTCAGTTACTGTACGTTACAAAATAATTGATGCAACTCTTTTAACTGTTTATAATCAAACAGCAACGATTGCATCTATAACTGGTGGTTCGTCAACAACTGTTACTTTTCCTGCAGGCACACTATCAACTGCAGGCACTTACACCATACAGGCAATTGCAGAATTAGCAGGAGATCAGGTAACAGGAAATGACATGATTACGGGTAGCATAACTGCTGAAGCACCTTTGTGCGGTACGTATCATATTGGCGCGGCGCAACCTGTTCCTTTCAATACATTAACTGCTGCGGTAAATAAACTTAATTCAATTGGTGTTTCGTGTGCTGTTACTTTTTTACTGGATGATGTTAGCTATTCGGGATCTGAAACTTTCCCTATCACTATTAATGCTTTCCCTGGTGCAAGTGCTGTTAATACACTTACCATAAGCCCGAATACAAGTATTGCAGCGAGCATAAGCGGTTCTTCCACTACATCTGTTATTAAAATCAACGGTGGTGATTTTATTAGAATTGATGGGTTGAATACGAGCGGTAGAAGTTTAACAATTTCCAACACCAACACCTCAACAGCATCAGCTGTAGTTTGGGTATCGAGCCCAACTGTTTCTGATGGTGCAACTAATAACTCTGTTAAGAATTGTACCATAACAGGAAACGCAAGCACCACAACACTTGCAGGTATTTTACAGGGTGGCACTACTATCAGCAGCAGTTCATCTGCATTGATTTCAAATGCAAATAATACTTACCAGAGTAATACAATCAACACAGTTCAATATGGTGTGATTGCTATTGGTCCTACGGGAAATGAAACTGTTACTACCATTAAGAGCAACACGATTGGCTCTGCTACTGTTGCAAATAAATTGGGATTGGTTGGAATACTTATTTCGAACCAACAAAATGTGGTTGTATCGAACAATACTATTCTTGGAATTAATGATGCAACAACTACAACTGCTTCCGGAATTACTGTTTCAGGAACTCAATCGGGAGGAAGTATAAATGCAAATAAGATTACTGATGTAAAAAATACAAACACCAGTGGATGGGGTTCTAATGGAATGCTCATTGCTTCAACAAGTACTGCTGCATCACTTACTATTTCTAACAATCAAATTTCAGATGTTGCAAGTTTTGGCTTTGCCGGAACAAGTACTGCAGATAATGGTTATGGAATTTATTTAAATGCGGGCGGTGGATACAACTTGTATTATAACAGTATCAACATGGCAACCAATCAAACCGATGCAACGGGTATTCCTGCATGCATGGTAATAAGTTCAAGCATTACCACAGGTTCGTTAGATGTTAAAAATAATATTTTCGTAAACACCCAAACTATTGGCAGTGCGCGATATGGAATTTATTGTTTGGCAGCCAATACAGTTTTTAGTGACATTAATCATAATGATTATTCAACCCCATCAAACAACGTTGGTTTCCTTTCAACAGCAAAAATCACCTTGGCTGATTGGCAAGGCGCAACAGGAAAAGATTTAAACTCTATTGCTGATCCTCCAACCTTTACATCATCAACTGATCTTCATTTACCTGCAGTAACAGCTAATACAGTTTTCCTTGGCGCTGCAATACCCGTTTCTGTAACAACGGATTTTGATGGTGAAACAAGAAATGCTACTACGCCTGTTATTGGAATGGATGAAATTTCTTCATGCACAGGTACACCGGTAGCCGGAAGCGCACTTGCAACACCGGGCAAATTTTGCGGAACAGGCAGCAGCACCATTACTTTGGTAGGCGCTACCAGTGGTTTTGGAATTACTTACATCTGGCAACAATCAATATCAAATGGAACTTCAGGATTTTCAAATATTACAGGTGCTACTAATTCAAGCTATACTACACCAACCGTTTCAGCCACTACATGGTATCGTTGCAGAATTAGATGCGGAGCTGGGCCACTTCAAACTTCCGTTTCAGATACTGTAAATATTTTCCCTGCTGTAACAAATACAGTAAGCCCGGCAACTGCAACCATATGTGCGGGTGCAAGTACTACACTTAGCTATACCGGAACAGGCGCAACAAGTTACTTATGGTCTAATGGTTCAACATCGTCTTCTATTACTGTAAGCCCAACTTCTTCACAGAGTTATACATTAACTGCAACCGGTACAGGAAGCTGCACTGCAACTTCCTCGGCAAGTGTTACTGTAAATCCAAATCTTGCAAGCGCGATTGCAAGTGTTTCTTCAACTTCGATTTGCGCAGGAGGAACTGT
>JBKJNS010000249.1:0-3347 GCA_046593455.1 Chitinophagales bacterium
GACAAGGGCAATAAAAGCAATAAGAATAATGTAGGAAATGCGCATTGTAAAAATGAAAGAGTAGCTGTTAATTTTGACAAAGATAAGTTTTCCGTTTCCTCCTTGAATATTTACCGGCATTAAACGAAACTGTAAATATCAGATGCTGCAATCATCACTTACCTTTGGAGTCTTAATTTCTTTTTCGATTATTAAAAATATTTATGAATCAAGTGAATGAGTTTGTGATGCATGCCTCGTTTTTCCCACATAGAGCACTCATGCGCGATACAGAAATGCTTAACAGAATAGCCGGCCGTATTGATTCTCTTTCTAAATTACAATTGAGCCAGTTAAGCAAGTGGTATGAGTTTTATTGGAACATGATGGAAGAACACCACCAGGCAGAAGACGACATTATGTTTGTTGCAATTGAAAAACGGTTGAATGCACCCTCTGAAAGTATTGAGCACATGGAAACTGAACACAATCGGTTGCAATTTTTAATTGATGAAATAAAAAGATTGATAGGTGAAGCTGTGAGAGAGAATGGATCGGTATTGAAAATTAAAGAGCAGCTTTCTGCCTGCACCAAAGAGTTGCTTCAATTATTTACTTCACACATTGGTAAAGAAGAAAAATATGTTGTTGAAAAGATGACCGCTCACTTTACACCTGCCGAACAGCGCGCAATTGAAAATCGTGTAAAGCGGAAAGCGCCGGTGAAATATTTATCGTACATGATTCCGTGGCTGCATGAATCACTTTCTGCAGAGGAGAATCAACAGTTCGATGCATCGTTGCCACGAGTGGTAAAATTGTTAAATCATTTTTTTTGGAAAGGAAAATACGAACGCTTGATTACTCCGGTTCGATCAATGATTTAATTTGGTTTCATTCCCAAAAAGAGCAATACTTGAATTTTGAATCTGGACAGATTGTAAATGCCATTTACAATCTGTCCAACTCTATTTATTATATTTGCAATCATGATTGATCGTATACTATCTAAAAAATTATTCTCGCTTTCAAGGCAATTTCCAATTGTAAGTGTAATGGGTCCAAGGCAGTCGGGGAAAACCACATTGGTAAAAAGTGTTTTTCCGAAAGCAGTTTATATTTCTCTTGAAGACCCTGATACAATTTCTAAAGCCGAAAAAGATCCGCGCGGATTCCTCAACTCATTTAAAAATAAAATGGTCGTGATTGATGAAGTGCAGCGCATGCCATCAATATTTTCTTACATACAAACCATTGTTGATGATCGCGGAAAGATGGGGCAGTTCATTTTTACCGGCTCACAGAATTATTTACTGCATCAAAAAGTAACACAATCTCTTGCAGGCAGAGTTGCTATACTTCGTTTGCTTCCATTGAGTGTATCTGAGATTAGTGGTTCGGGAATCAAATTCAAATCACTTGAAGTGCTGATGCAAAAAGGATTTTATCCTGCGCTATGGAATCGCAAAGTGAGCATACTCGATTGGTATTCGAGTTATATTTTCTCGTACCTCGAACGCGATGTAAGGCAAATTCAAAACATCATCAACTTGAGCGACTTTCAAAAATTTATCCGCCTCTGTGCTGGAAGAGCAGGGCAGATTCTCAACCTCACTTCACTTGGCAGTGATTGCGGAATTTCGCATAACACTGCCAAAGCGTGGCTGAGTATTCTTGAAGCAAGTTTTATTGTGCATCTGCTGCAACCCTACTATGAGAATTTCAACAAGCGAATTATTAAAGCGCCCAAACTTTATTTTTTAGATTCGGGATTGCTTTGTTATCTGCTGAATATTTATGAGCCCGAAGCAATTGTTCACCACCACATGAAGGGAGCTGTGTTTGAGAATTTTATTTTCACAGAACTTATTAAAAGCAGAATGCATAAAAATTTACCTGCCGAAATTTATTACTGGCGTGATAAAACCGGAAATGAAATTGATTTTATTCTGCCCGCCTCAAAAGGATTTCATTTGATCGAAGCAAAAGCCGGAGAAACTATTGGCAGTGATTTTTTGAGAGGAATGGATTATTTCCGCAGGGTGAGTAAGCGTAAAACAACTTCGGCTTCTCTGGTGTATTCAGGTAAAAATGAATACACCTCAGATGGCATCAACATCATTAATTGGAGAACATTATCTCAAAACCCTGTTTAACCAAACCTGGACAGATTGTAAATGGAATTTACAAATTGTCCAACACCGAATTTTACATTCTATTTTTTCTGCATCATCAGTTAATGATTTTTCTAAAAGAAAAACCCGGCTCATCACCGGGGTTTTATTTTTTCACTTTTCACTTTTCACCTACACCAATCCCTGCGCAACCATAGCATCAGCTACTTTTACAAAGCCGCCAATGTTTGCACCTTTAATATAGTTGCACAAACCATTTGAATCACTGCCATATTTTACGCATGAACTGTGAATTGATTTCATGATCTCTTTCAATCGCGCATCCACTTCTTCACGTGTCCATGATAAGCGTGCAGAGTTTTGACTCATCTCTAATCCTGAAACCGCAACACCGCCTGCATTCGAAGCTTTGCCGGGCGCATAAAAAATTCCTTTTTTAACAAACCAGTTTGCGGCTTCAATAGTTGAAGGCATGTTTGCCCCTTCGGCTACTGCAATGCAACCATTGCGTGTAAGTTTTTTTGCATCATCACCATTCAATTCATTTTGTGTTGCACATGGTAAAGCGATATCACACTTTACTCCCCATGGGGTTTTTCTTGGAATAAACTGGCAACCATATTTATCGGCATACTCTTTTATTCTTCCCCGTTTTTCATTTTTCAGTTGCATCACAAACTCAAGTTTCTCCTGCGTAATTCCTTTCTCATCATAAATATATCCGTCGCTATCAGAGAGGGTAACCACTTTGCCGCCGAGTGCAATTACTTTTTCTGCTGCATACTGCGCAACATTTCCAGAGCCGCTGATCACAACAGTTTTTCCTTTTATCTTATCTTTTTTTGTTGCAAGCATTTCTTCAACAAAGTAAACAGTACCATAACCTGTTGCTTCGGGGCGAATCAAACTTCCGCCGAAGTCAATTGATTTACCTGTGAGCACGCCGGTAAATTTATTTCTCATTCGTTTGTATTGTCCATAGAGAAAACCAATTTCTCTACCGCCAACACCAATATCTCCTGCAGGCACGTCGGTATCAGCGCCTATATGTCGGCAGAGTTCCGTCATAAAACTCTGACAGAATTTCATTACTTCATTATCTGATTTTCCTTTGGGATCAAAATCACTTCCGCCTTTGCCGCCACCCATAGGTAAGCCCGTGAGTGAATTTTTAAACACCTGTTCGAAAGCAAGAAACTTTAAGATGCCGAGATACACTGTAGGATGAAAACG
>JBKJNS010000063.1:0-2818 GCA_046593455.1 Chitinophagales bacterium
AATGGCGCCAACCCATACTGAATGCCATTTTATTTTTGCATCGGGCAATGTCTTAAACATTAATCCAAACAATAAAGCGATTACGCCAAAGGAGAAAATAAAATTTAAAATTTGGAAAAGAATCAACAATGATGGTGACCAATGCAGTTGAACCCACGATGAAAATATTGTTAACATAGAGGATAAGAATAAAAAAATGAGGAGCAGAAATGCAATCGATACAATTAAGCCAAAAGAAAAAACTCTTGTTTTTAAAAAAGAAACAATGCCAGATTTAGCGGGGGTGGCCTTTACTTCCCAAATAATGTTCAATGATTTTTGTAGTTGTACAAAAACTCCGGTTGCACCAATTAAAATGGTGGCGATTCCAAAAATGCTTGCAGCAACTGAGTGTTTACTTTTGCTTGCCATTAAAACCATTTGCTGCAGTTGATCGGCAGCGGAATTGCCCATTACCTGAGAGATCTGCCTATGCAATTGACCATTAACTGCTTCGGTTCCAAAAAAATAGCCGGCAAGCGATACTACCACCACTAATAAACCGGGTAACGAAAACACAGCATTGTAAGCAATGATTGCGCTCTCGCGAAATGGATCACGTTCGAACCAAATTTTAAATGAAGCCTTAGCAAGCGAGCCAATTTTGGTGAGGGTGATTTTCATAATCAAATTTAATTTCATGCATTTATTCTGCCTGCTTGAAAAAAATGCCTTTGCGTTGTTCTGAGTATTTATTTCTTATTGGTTCGGTATTCAGCTCGCGAAGATTTTCATACGCACTCATAAGTGTTTCAGGAAAATCACTTTCGTATTTTATTTTAAAAAAAGAAAAACCGTTAAATGGAATCGTATTTTCTCTGGATAATATTTTCACCTGCTTATCAGTTCCGTTCTCCTTAAAGTATTGCTTAAAAAAGATTTCACGCGATTTTTGCAATTGACCGAATTTTTTATTTACCACTTCAGCGCCAACCAGGTGATAGCATTTCTCTTGCACTGTAAACAACATAGAATTATTTACATGATTATTCAAATACTTTAAAAACAATAAATCCTTCTGCGACATTTTATTAATGAATAATGAATCAGATTCAGTCATCACCTCACCTTTGTTTTCTTTAAGTGAAAAGAAATACTTTTTCTTTGCCTCAAAAAAAAGGATGTATTCCTTTTCTTTCTCTGCATAATAAAATGGCATAACTGAAATGCTTGCATCAGGATTCTTTTTTAAAAAATCTGAAATCTTATTCAGAAATTTTTCCTGATCATGGCTCAATATTGTTTGCATCATCGCATAACTTAATGAAATAGATTTTTCAATCTCAATCTCTGTAGTTTTTACCTTATGCTGGTAATGAATTGAAGGTGGTTTTATAAAAATATTTTTTATCAAATCGTCAATCACATCTGAAATTTTAAAAGAAGGATTATTTAAATCACCCGTTATTGGAATCTCATAGTCAATCACGTTCCCCTTCTCTCTAATGAAAGCTAAGATTAACGGCATGGGCAACCACTTGGTATTTTTTCTTTTGATCTTTTTTGTAACCCTTATATCTACTACCAAAAAATGATTGGTACTTGAAATGATGTCATTGCGCACAACCCAGTTGCCATTCATCTCCACAACACCTCTGTCAACCGGGAAAGAAGTATAGGTGATCAGATAAGGATTAAATGACGCTGCAGAAATATTCCGAAACTTATAATGGAGATCAAAATCTTTATTGTCTTTTGGGCTCATCTTCACAGCTATATCCATTACTCCAAATGGTTCAATTCCACTGTGTGAAGTAACCTTTGCCCATTCATTTTTATTATTTACCGAATCGGCATTAAGACTAAAGGGATTTAATGCCACTGAATATTTTTCATTTAAAGAATAATCATTGTATTTAAGGTTACCATCAGTTACAGCAAGGTTGTTAATTGTGTAATCGCTCCTTAAAAAATTTTCAAAAATGATTTTTAAATAATTAGCAATCTCCAGAATCAGGTTAAATTTTGCGGGGTTTGCAGTTGCTGCGGTAACATTTGCACCCGCAATACCAAACATGTTTTGCAAGTTATCAAGGCTATCATACTGCTCAAATTTAAAGTAAGGATGAGAAAGCTTTATTGAATCGAAAAAATATTTTTTGTTTTCGGGATTAAGCTCCAGTATTCCTACTGTGAGTTTATCAAATGATGCGTAATCTTCTTTGGGGTTTTTACCAAAATGAAAATCATTGAGCGCCATTTTGCCATGCATGTTTATACTTTGCGTATTGCCTAAATTCCCTTTGGCTTTTATATCTGCATCAATACTGGCTGAGAAACTTCCATAGTTCACAATGTCCTTCATATATTGTTCAATGATGTTGAGATCAAGCTGATGCGCTACTGTTGCAATCCTGTAATCCAGTGTTTTAAAGTTGATCATAAAATCGCCGCTTACATCGCCATTTCCGGTTCCGGGGAGAAAAGAAAATGTTCCTTTAACCGAATCGGTATTCCAATATTTACCTGTGCTCTTAAAATTCAATTCTCGAATCGTATAGTTGACAGGGATCAGCACTTCGGCATATTTAAATTCGCCTTTAATAATTTCTACATTGAGAATATTGAAACGCACGGGCAGTTTGGCGGTGTCAATAATTTCTTCCGGAACAAATCTTTCGATGAGATCAGAAAAATTGAAGATCGAATCGTTTTGAGATACAATTGCCTGGGGGCGATCAAAGGTAAGTGAACTTATTTCATAGGTTTTTGAAAGCAATTTCAGTATCGAAATATTTATGTCAACTCCTTCTGAAGAAAAAAAAATACTATCACTGTT
>JBKJNS010000110.1:0-11686 GCA_046593455.1 Chitinophagales bacterium
CTTTTTACCTAATTCATAATAGCAAAAATTCCCAAATACGCAATCACTCCTGCAACATAACCGATCAATGCAGTGAATCCTATTTTTTTCAGGTACCAGAAAAATTCAATTTTTTCCATTCCCATTACCACAACACCGGCTGCGGAGCCTATGATTAAAATACTTCCGCCTGTGCCGGCGCAGTATGCAATCATCTCCCATATTTTATGATCCATCGGGAAATCGGTGAGTGAATACATTCCCATAGTTGCAGCTACAAGCGGAACATTATCAATCACACTCGACATTAATCCAAGTATGGCAATAATAATATCTGAGTTACCAATAGTGGTGTTCAACCAACCGGAAAAATCAATTAATAAACCCATTGATTCAAGTGCTGCAACTGCTAACAGAATTCCCAGAAAAAAAAGTATGCTGCTTAAATCAATTTTACTAAGCACATGAGAAACACGCAAGTGACGCCGATCTTCCTTTCCGGTATGAATTATTTCTGTAACAATCCAAAGCAATCCTAACCCGAACATCATTCCCATAAATGGCGGAAGGTGTGTGATGGTTTTAAAAACAGGAACAAAAATGAGTGCGCCAACTCCCATAAAAAAAATCAATCTCGAATACGGTTCCGACTGAGGCATGCTTGCATCATATTTTGGTTTGCTGAATTTTCCTTTCATAAAAAAAGATTGATACATCAATGGCACAAGCAAACTAACTACGGCAGGTATAAAAAGAACTTTCACAATATTCAGTGCACTTATTTGACCGCCTATCCAAAGCATGGTGGTGGTTACATCACAAATGGGGCTCCATGCGCCGCCGGCATTCGCAGCAATAATTACCATGCTTGCCATTACCATTCTTTCTTTTTTATCATCCACAATTTTTTTGAGTAATGAAACCATGATGATTGCGGTAGTCATATTATCGAGCGCTGCAGAAAGAAAAAATGTGATGCCGCAAATGATCCATAGTAATTTTTTTTTCGAGTCAGTTTGAATCAGGTCTGTAATAATTCTGAATCCTTTGTGTGTATCAACCAACTCAACAATCGTCATTGCGGCCATAAGAAAAAACAGAATACCTGCAATGCCGGCAAGATGTTCACTTAATTCATGCAAAACACTTTCATGATCTGTGCTGCCGCTCATGATATAAAGTATCCAGCAAACTACGGCCAGCAAAACAGCCGAAGCTGTTTTGTTTATTCGCAGCGGATGCTCCAATGAAATTGCAGCGTAGCCGATAATAAATATGATTCCTATAATTGTTTCCATAAAAAGATGTTTCAAAAATAGTGAGATTAAACTTTGGCGACAGGCAAAATGATTATGAATGAACTATTTAATTTGCATTCAGGTTTAATCATTCACAAATAAAAAAATATGGCTCTTGAAATTTTAAGAAAAGAAGAACAGGTTGACGGGCAATTTAATGGTGGCGCAGTGCTTGAAAAGCGACCAGTGGTTTACGAATCAGGAAAAACATTTCCTTATTCCAATCTTTTTTATTGGGCGCACGCATGGAGCGAAAAAGGAAGCACGATTGGTTTGCATCCGCACCAAGGATTTGAGATTATTTCTTTTGTATTGAAAGGAAGTATTGAACACTACGACACAAAAAATAAAACGTGGATGCCGCTTAATGCAGGTGATGTTCAAATTATAAGATCGGGTAATGGAATTTCACACGCCGAAAAACTAAATCCTAATTCTTCCATCTTTCAAATCTGGTTCGATCCTAATTTGAATAATTCACTTTCGGTTCCCGCAACTTATGATGATTACAAAAGTGAAACGCTGCCGGTGATTCAGCAAAACGGAATCACGACTAAAATTTTCATTGGAGAAAATTCCCCTGTGAAAATGACTGCCGAAGGAGTTGCCATCAAAGAGTTGCTGATTAAAAAAGGAAATCACGATCTCGAACTTTCTGCAACAAGTATTTACAGTTGTTTTTTGTTGGAAGGAAACTTAAAACTTGGTGAACTGAAAATTGATACCGAAGATTTTTTTAAAGTACAAGGTGAAAACATTTTAAAATTAGAAGCAACTTCAGATTCAAAACTGTTTATGATTGAGTCGCCTGTTAAGCCATCTTATGAAACTTATGTGGAGATGAATGGATGAACAATGCTTATATGATTTGCTTCCTCATCATTCATTAATTAGTTGAAAGTTGTATGAATAACATTCATTGCTTAAGCAATTGTCCGTAGCAAATTGTATTACTTTTGCACTACAACTAATTTATAGTGAGTAGTAAAAATGGTGTTTCCCGCCTATCAGCGGGAATGCTTTTAGTAACCATGGGAATTGTTTATGGTGATATAGGAACATCACCATTGTATGTAATGTCAGCAATTCTTGGAAAACACGTAATAAGCAAAGAATTAATTTATGGTGGAGTAAGCTGTGTTTTTTGGACTGTTACCCTCATCACTTCAATCAAATATATTATGCTTGTATTGCGCGCCGATAACAAAGGTGAGGGCGGCGTATTTGCTTTATATGCCTTGGTTCGCAAGCGTGCGAAATGGTTAGTTTATCCAGCTATGATCGGTGGTGCAACATTGTTAGCCGATGGAATGATTACGCCTGCAGTAACGGTTTCAGCAGCTATAGAAGGATTGAAGAATGTAAATGAAGACATTAAAACCGTTCCAATCGTACTCATTATAATTTCATTTCTTTTTCTGTATCAAAGAGTTGGAACTCAAATAGTTGGTAATTCATTTGGACCAATTATGTTCTTGTGGTTTATTATGCTTGGTTCACTGGGTTTTATGCAGGTAATTGAACATCCTGATATTTTTCACGCCCTTAATCCAATGTATGCTATAAAACTTCTTGTAAAGTACCCTGGGGGATACTGGTTATTAGGTTCAGTATTTTTATGTACAACAGGAGCCGATGCTCTCTACTCTGATTTAGGGCATTGCGGTAAAATCAATATAAGAACAAGTTGGATTTTTGTAAAAATCTGTTTATTGCTCAATTACTTTGGTCAAGCTGCATGGCTGTTGCAGTATCAAAATTTTACGAAAGAAGATCTTCCCATTTCAAATCCTTTCTATGGAATAATGCCTGAGTGGTTTTTACTTTTTGGTATTTCTATCGCAACTGTAGCCGCAATTATTGCAAGCCAGGCAATGATCACAGGAGCGTTTACTTTGGTAAATGAAGCAAGCCGTTTGAACCTTTGGCCTAAAGTGAGAATAAAACATCCTACAGAAGAACGTGGTCAGTTATATGTTCCGGCAATTAATTGGATTCTTTTTGCAGGTTGCATTGGAATGGTACTCTATTTCAGAGAATCAAAATATATGGAAGCTGCTTATGGTTTGGCCATCAACATCACCATGATTGTTACTACCATTCTCATCAGCACCTATGCCTATGTAAGAAGAGGTTCCTACACCATCATGCTCACGATTGGTCTAACATTTCTTGCTATTGAGCTGTGCTTTCTTGTTGCCAATCTCAACAAATTTCCGCATGGCGGATATGTAGCTATATTTATTGCACTAACATTTTTCTTTATAATGTTTGTTTGGTATAAGGGAAGGAAAATTAAAAACAGGTTTCTGGAATTCGGAGACACAAATGAGTTAATACCAAAATTAGCAGAACTGAGTGAAGATCAAAGTGTACCTAAGTATGCATCACATTTGGTATTTCTTACAAGCGCAAACTATCCATCACAGATTGAATCTAAATTCTTTTATTCAATATTCTCAAAGCAACCTAAAAGAGCTGATACCTATTGGTTTGTTCACGTGGATGTACTTGATGAACCCTATACCAGCGAATATGAAGTTGATATACTTGCTCCTAACCTTGTTTACAGAATTGATTTCAGAGTAGGATTTAGAATTGAACCACGAATTAATCTTTTTCTAAAGAAAGTAATTGAAGATATGATTTCTAAAGGCGAAGTTGATATCACGAGTCGTTATGAATCTTTGAATAAGTACAACATGCCTGGTGATTTCAGGTTTGTTGTTCTTGAAAAATTTCTTTCATACGAAAATGAATTACCCTTTACCGAAAAAGTGGTTATGGATTTTTATTTCTTTCTTAAAAACGTATCACTTTCAGAGGGGCGCGAGTTTGGTCTTGATTCAAGCACTGTAACGGTAGAAAAAATTCCACTTGTGATCAGCTCTCCACGCAATCTTAAACTTAAACGGATAGAAGAAACTGAGAATGATTTTGTATTAAAATAACAGCATGGTTTACACAGTTTTTGCAAGTACGATAAAGGATCTATGAATACACTCTGCTTAATACCTGTTTCACTTTGAGTAACAAAACAAGCGTTTCAAAACTTTCGGGAGCAATGCTCATGATCACCCTTGGCATTGTGTTCGGCGATATTGGTACCTCTCCTCTTTATGTAATGTCGGCTATCATTGGCCCGCGTGTTATTTCAAAAGAATTGATTTATGGCGGGGTAAGTTGTGTATTCTGGACTCTTACGCTTATCACCTCTTTCAAATATGTATTTCTTGTTTTAAGGGCGGATAACAATGGAGAAGGCGGCATTTTCGCACTCTACGCTCTCGTGCGCAAGCGTGCGAAATGGCTCGTTATACCTGCTCTAATCGGCGGTGCTGCATCGCTGGCTGATGGAATATTAACACCTGCTATATCTGTATCATCTGCTGTTGAAGGGTTAAATTATTATGCCGAGAATATCCAAACCATTCCCATCGTAATAATAATTATTACCATTCTCTTTTTGTTTCAGAGGGCAGGCACTCAAATTGTTGGAAATGCATTTGGACCCATTATGCTCATCTGGTTTCTGATGCTGGCTACTTTTGGAACATTACAAATAGTTGAGCATCCGCAAATATTGCATTGCATCAACCCTGTGTTTGCAATCAAGTTGTTGGTAAATTATCATCAAGGTTTTTGGTTGTTGGGGGCAGTTTTTCTATGCACCACAGGAGCCGAGGCATTATACAGTGATCTTGGTCACTGTGGTAAGAAGAACATTCGTGTTGCATGGGCATTTGTAAAAATAAGTTTACTGTTAAATTATTTTGGGCAGGCAGCATGGCTTATGCAATTCGAAGGACTCCATAAAGAAGAACTTCCAATTAACAATCCCTTTTATGGAATTATGCCTCCCGGGTTTTTGTTATTTGGAATTGCTATAGCAACTGTTGCTGCTGTAATTGCAAGCCAGGCAATGATCTCAGGTTCTTTTACCATGATCAATGAAGCAATGCGATTAAACATGTGGCCAAAAGTTCGGGTTCGTTTTCCAACAATGGAACGCGGTCAAATTTATATTCCTTCAATAAACTGGTTGTTGTATGCAGGTTGCATTATTGTTGTTTGGCATTTTGAAGTTTCAACCAACATGGAAGCAGCTTATGGTTTGGCAATCAACATTACAATGATTGTAACAACAGTGCTGCTAAGTGTGTATGCATATGTAAGGCGAGGTTCCTATGCACTAACATTTGCAATCGGTATTACCTTTCTCTTTATAGAACTTCTTTATCTGACTGCAAATTTGGTTAAGTTTCCTCATGGTGGATACGTTGCAATTTTAGCAGCTTGTTTTTTTGCAATCATAATGTTCATTTGGTATAAAGCAAGAAAAATCAAAAACCGCTTTCTTGAATTTGGCGACATGAAAGATTTGGTAAGTAAGCTTGTTGAGTTAAGTGAAGACAATAGTATTCCAAAATTTGCATCACACCTGGTGTTTCTTACCAGTGCAAACTACCCTTCAAATATTGAATCTAAATTTTATTACTCCATCTTCAGCCGTAAACCAAAACGTGCCGATACTTATTGGTTTGTTCACGTTGATGTAGTAGATGAACCTTATACCAGTAAATATGAAGTGACCATTCTTGTTCCTAATGAAATTTACAGAATTGATTTAAGACTTGGATTTCGGGTTGAACCGCGAGTAAATTTATTTCTAAGAAAGATCATAAGTGAAATGGTAATGCAGGGTGAAGTGGATGTTACGAGTCGATATGAATCGCTCAATAAATATAATTTGCCAGGTGATTTCAGATACGTGGTGCTGGAGAAATTTCTTGCTTATGAAAACGAATTACCTTTTTTCGAAAAGGTTGTTATGGATATTTACTTCCTGCTTAAAAAAGTATCTCTCAGTGAAGGACGGGAATTCGGACTTGATCCAAGTTTGGTAACCATTGAAAAAATTCCGTTAATAATCTCGAACCCAAGAGCTGTAAAACTCGAACGCGAAGAATCTGAAATTGTAAATGATAATTTACAAAGAGATGAGGAAAGAGAATAAATTCTTCAGCTTATCTTATTAAGGTAATGTTTCCATTCCTGATCCTCACAGTTCCATTTGTGAAAATGGTTTTAAGTTCATAAACAAAAACTCCCATTTCTTCCGGTGCGGCTTCAAAAGTTCCGTCCCATCCAATTTCAGGATCTGTAGTTGCAAAAACTTTTTGCCCCCATCTGTTATAGATGCTAAAAACGAATTCCTGATTACCATCAGTGATCACATAGAAATAATCATTGACACCATCACCGTTGGGTGTAAATGCGTTGGGAACAAAGAAAGGGCACGCAGAACCTATATCAATAGTATCTGTTGCTGAACATCCAAAATTATCGACCAATACCGAAATCTCTTGAGGAACAAGACTCACAGTAATAAATCTTGTTGTTTCACCGGTGCTCCATAGATGATAGTAATCAGGATTTCCTGCATCAAGTTGAATAGTTTCATCTATGCAGATATCGGTATCGGGTCCAAGATTTATAACAGGATAATCATATACCGTAATAAATTTTGTTGCAGAATCAGGGAAGCATGACGGGCTTGAAATAAAAAGATTGATTTGATAAGTTCCAGCAGTGGTGTAAGTAATCGTAAATGTTGTAGCTGTAATTCCGTTTATTCCATCACCAGTCCAAATATAAGTTGTTGGATTTCCTAACGAAGCATCAGAAACTTCAACTTCTTGTCCTACACATAATGTTTTAGGGCTTACCGTAAAATCAGCAACAAGGCCTTGTGTAACAGTGATAGTAATACATGATGTATCTGAACACCCAATTGAATCGGTTGTATACAAACAAATTTCGTAAGTGCCACCTGTTGGAAATGTAAATTGAGGGTTAGATAGATTTGAAGTTCCACTGCCTGCAAAATTCCATTCCACTGCTACGCCTTGCCCTGTTGAAGTATCAAAAAAGTCAATTGGAATTCCCGAGCAATAGGGACCCGCACTTACTGTAAAAGATGAAACAGGTGGTTCAACATAAGTACCAATCAATACTGAATCTTTGCTTATGCATCCGCTCGTATCTGAAATAAAAAATGTTACCTCATAGCTCCCTGTGCCTGGATACAAATGCCCGGGACTGGGAACTGTGCTCGTGCTTCCATCACCAAAATCCCATTGCCATACATCAATGGTATCGCCGGTAGATAAATCTATAAGTGAAATGGAATCGCCATGGCATGTGTTGTAAAACAGCCAATCAAATTTTGCTTCGGCAAGTGCAACTATAAATGGAACTGTATCTTGAAAGCGTAATTCATTTCCACAGTTATCAAGCAAAATATCTCCGTTAGGATTGTCAATTTTAAAACGAAGATTGTAATTTCCGTTTACAGTAATCGGGGTTGCAAGAACAATGTAGCAGTCAGTAAAAAAGTTACCCAAATTACATGCGGCGGAATAAGCTTTGATTACCGCAGGAGTAGATGGGCCTTGTATATAAAAATCACTTCCGTCGGCAGCAAGTGAACTGCAACGAATGGGTTCTGATAAATAAAGGTGAAGTGTATCGGGTGATTTACATGTGAAAGGATCAATACCAATTGGTGTGGGTGGAACAGTATCATAAATCACAGCAGTGCCACTAAAATTTAAAGTATAACCTAACAAAGTATTTGCATGATTATTTATTAATAGCGTATAAGTTTCACCAACTAAAACCGGTAGTGGTGCGCATTGATTGGGTCCGCCAGCATTAACCGATGTTAAAAGATATGGTGGCGCCATGCCTGTTGAACCCGGAATTGCAGAATAATTACAACGCACTTCGGGTGATGCGCCTGTGCCAATGCCGGCACAATCACTGTTTGTTAAATTGTAAATTGCCCAATCATAATCATCGCCTGGTGAGTTAGGTGCTATTTGCATATTTAGATCACCGGCGCCTGTTACAGTGAAGATATACCATACTGAATTTTCTTCACCCCCAATCAAACAAGAAGTGTTACCAGGATAGAAAAGTTCAGTTGCAGGGCCATCACTTACGTAAGAATTACCCTGAAAATATGATGACTGACAAACTGGAATTGCATAAATACAATCCTGCTCGGGCAATTGCGCAAACGCTTTCCCAAAAATAAAAAGTGTTGCAAAAAGAAAATGGTATTTGATCTTCATTAAATTAAATCATAATAATTAAACCTATCGTTGCAAATTCCTCAACTCAAAAATAATTAAACATTGATCATGCAGTATATATTTTTTGAATTAAGGCTGCAAGTTGATGATCTTTTTCAGTAACAATATCTCCGGCATCATGGGTTGAGAGCTTAAACTCTACTGTATTGTAAACATTTATCCAATAAGGATGGTGATTCATTTTCTCTGCTGCAAAAGCAACTTTAGTCATAAATGAAAATGCTTCTACAAAATTAATAAATGTAAAAGTTTGTGTTAGTGCATTATCTTTTTCAATCCACATAAATTTTTTTTTAGTCTTCCATTAATCAAAAATAAGGTTTTGATTCGATTTAATTTTTGAAAGTTCAATCGAAACAATCAGTTGAATTGTGTTTAGTTGTTTTAATGAAACATGTAATTCAGTTTTTTGAATTTCATTAATCTCACCATTGACCATTAAAAAATAATCTGATTGTTTTATTTCCGGCATCAAATATTCTCCATTATGTTTATTTGATACCACATAAATCTTCCATTTATTTATTTCATCTTCAAAAATAAAAAGATTAT
The DNA here is from genome assembly GCA_046593455.1 of Chitinophagales bacterium. Taxonomy (GTDB): domain Bacteria; phylum Bacteroidota; class Bacteroidia; order Chitinophagales; family UBA10324; genus JAJAYG01. The sequence goes on from JBKJNS010000110.1 coordinate 8,990, forward strand.
AAAACGAAGTCTTATTTTTTTTCCGGTTAATGATCTTTATATCTTCTTGCTTTACTAAATCAATGTTAAGTTTTCTGTTAATCTGCCAACACAGTTGAAAGTCTTTTAGCGTAGCAGATATTCCAAATAAAACACCTTTAAATAAAAACTCAGACTTAATAATATTTTTCTTTGCCATAGTTCTTAAGAAATACTTTTTATTTTACATAAGAAACTATAATTATCTGCCTTAATCAATACACTGTAAAATTGCATGTAATTTATTTAAAAAAAGAAATTATCGGCGATTAACGAATTCTTTGCATTTCATTTTTCAAAATAATTCGATAAAAGGTTGCTTAAAATGTTTTGATTGACTTACTTTGCCCAAAATTTACTAATCACCTAAATCACAGTTTATCTATGTCAGACATCGCAGCAAGAGTAAAGAAAATAATCATCGACAAATTGGGTGTAGATGAAAGTGAGGTAACTCCGGAAGCAACTTTCACTAACGATCTCGGTGCCGATTCTTTGGATACCGTTGAATTAATTATGGAATTCGAAAAAGAATTCAATATCTCGATACCTGATGAGCAGGCAGAAACAATTACTTCTGTTGGTCAGGCAATCGCTTACATTGAGCAATACGCTAAGCAATAATTTTTCCTTATGGAATTAAAACGGGTAGTCGTTACCGGTCTCGGGGCGCTTACTCCTCTTGGAAATAGTGTCTCTGAATATTGGGATAACTTAGAAAAGGGTGTAAGCGGCGGTGGGCCGATCACATATTTTGATCCTTCAAAGTTCAAAACAAGAATTGCCTGCGAGCTTAAGAATTTTGATATCCTAAAGTTCATGGATAAAAAGGAAGCACGCAAGCTTGATAACTATTGTCAATATGCATTAGTTGCTGCGGAACAAGCTGTAATTGAAAGCGGCATTCTAGAGGGTATTGACAAATCACGCATTGGTGTAATCTGGGCAACAGGTGTTGGTGGCATTGATTCCTATGCAAAAGCAGTGATGGAATTTGCTGCCGGGGATGGAACACCGCGCTTTAGTCCGTTTCTTATTCCATTGATTATTCCGGATTTAGCTGCAGGGCATCTGTCTATTAAATGGGGATTTCGCGGACCGAATTTTTCTGTAGTGAATGCATGCGCATCATCTACTAATTCAATCATTGATGCGCTCACCTATTTAAGATTGGGGAAAGCTGAAGTAATTCTTACAGGCGGTTCTGAGTTTCCGCTTTGCATTCCAGCAGTTGGAGGTTTTTCTTCAATGAAAGCGTTGAGTGAAAGAAATGATGATCCCTTAACTGCTTCGAGACCTTATGATAAAGACCGTGATGGTTTTGTTATTGGTGAAGGAGCGGGTGCATTAATACTTGAGGAGTTAGAACATGCAAAAGCACGGGGTGCAAAAATATATTGCGAAGTAATGGGTGGTGGAATGTCGGGCGATGCTTATCACATCTCTGCGCCGCACCCCGATGGAATTGGTGTAATGCAGGTTATTCGCGAAACCCTTCTTGATGCTTCAATGAAACCTGAGGATATTGATTATGTAAATACACATGGAACTTCCACACCTCTTGGCGATACTGCTGAATTAAAAGCCATTAAAGAAACTTTTGGTGAACATGCCTACAATATCAGCATTAGTTCAACAAAATCTATGACAGGCCACATGCTGGGAGCTGCGGGGGCTGCTGAAGCCATTGCATGCATTGGTGCAATGGAAAGAAGTTTTATTCCTCCTACGATAAATCACTTTACTGATGATCCGAATGTTGACCCAAAACTTGATCTTACTTTTAATACTGCAAAGAAGAAAAATGTAAGAGCAATTATGAGTAACACCTTCGGATTCGGCGGGCATAATGCAGCGGTGATATTTAAGAAATACGAAGGTTAAAAATTTAAAGTTGAAAACACTTGAACCTCTGTTGCTGAAAAATCAACAGAGGTTTTTTATTTTTCGGAAAATGAAATTAGATTGATAAGAAGTTTTTTTTCGAAGAATCGCAAGCTGCTAAAGAAGCTCACACAACTCACCGGTGCTTCTCCTTCTAATTTACATTTGTATGAGACGGCATTGCAGCACAGTTCGCTTTCTGAAAATACTTATGAAAGTAATGAGCGGCTTGAATTTTTAGGAGATGCCATATTAAGCGCCATTGTTGCTGACTATCTCTACAAAAAATTTCCATACAAAGATGAAGGCTACCTAACCGAGATGCGTTCAAAAATGGTAAGCCGGAACCAACTTAATTCCGTTTCGCAAAAAATGGGAATCGATCAGTTAATTAAATTTAATGGCGGCGATTCTCTGATGAATAAAAAATCACTATCAGGCAATGCACTCGAAGCAATAGTGGGCGCAGTTTATCTCGATAAAGGTTTTAGGAGTGCCGAAAAATTTATTCTTCGCAAAATTGTAAAACCATATCTTGATATTGAGGAGCTGGAAATTTCAGAATTCAATTACAAGAGCAAATTACTTGAATGGTCGCAGAAGAATGGCAAGCAGCTTTCGTTTTTATTAATTCATCAATCAAGAGTTAAGCACAGAACGCTATACAAAGTAGCGGCAACAATTAACGGAGAAGAATTTGGTATAGGAGAAGAAACAAATAAGAAGAATGCTGAAAAACTTGCTGCAAAAAAAACTTTTGAGTTATTAAAATTAAATGTGGGGGAATTTATGTGA
>JBKJNS010000258.1:0-3055 GCA_046593455.1 Chitinophagales bacterium
CAGGCAGTAATCAAATTATTGAATTGTGCGCAGGTGCAGGCGGTGGAGTTATGGAAATGAAAAGCTACTTGAATGAATTAGACTGCCATCCTAAAATATTTTTGTCAGACCAATTCATTCAAGTAGCTTTTCATTTCCATAACTCCACCACCTGCACCTGCGCACAATTCAATAATTTGATTACTGCCTGTTTCTTTCAATAAATCTTTGATGAGCGGTGCAGCAGGTTTATAAAACTGCATCCACGAAATCATGTGTCGCAAATAATCCATCATTCCCTCACGAATAACATGTGGAAACCATTTTTGATCTTCGAATTCGAAAAGGTGAATACGCATTTGAAATAAGAATTAAGATTTCAGTCGTAAGGCAAATAAAATTTGACTCAAAATGTAAAATGTAAAATGTAATACTAACGACTCAGTACTAAGTACAAAGGACTAATGACTTACTACTCATTTCCTTTCAACTGAATAAATCACAGTTGCTTCTAACTTTCCTTTCAATTCAACTTCACCAATTTTATTTAAAATGAATTCACCTGAAGTCGGAAGTAAATTTTTCATTGCCTCTGAAATCAAAAGTTTTTTTTCATACTTATTACATTCACCTTGTATGCGCGCACCTGTATTGAGCACATCACCATGGTAGGCGATCTCTTTTTTTATATCGCCTACTTCGGCAACCATCACCAAACCACAATTCATTCCTGCTTTAAACTGAGGAATAAAACCATACTTACCTTTATAATAAATGGATCTTGATTGCAGGTATTCATCAAAAGCAAAAAAGATTTTAATACAGTTTTGATTTTGAATTCCTTTTTTAGTTTTCCAGGTTAGCACTGCTTCATCACCTACATATTGATAGATATTTGCTCTGTATTTTTCAACTATGCTGCCTAAATCGTAAAAGCAATCCTGAATGAGTTCGCTGAATTTTATGTGTCCGATCTTTTCGGCGTAAGTAGTTGACGAATGAAGATCAATGAACATAAAGATGCGGTCTTCCTGCCTGGGCTTGTAATATTTTCCAAAGATAAAAGGGATTAATACTCCGGGGCCAAACTTGGTATTTACCTGCTTGATGAAACTTACTAAAAATGAAATCACCAAAGCATAAATCAACATTGAAAACAAAAAACCTTTTTGAAAAAATTCAGTAAGATGATTAATTGTTTTTCTAAAACCCGACTGATCAATAGCTAAATCTGTTATAATAAGAATAAATGCAATCACTGCAATAATTGCAGTTATGTAAATTATACCCTTAGTTAAAACTAAAAAACTGAATGAACGTTTGCTTTTTGACTTTTGAATAAGATAGCTGTCGATTAGTCCAAGTATGATTCCGATAATAATGCCGGCAATAGTTGCCTGTATAAATGCAACATGATATCTGATGCTTTCTATTACCTCAATGCTTTTAAATTCTTCAAGACCTACAATTCTTGCGACCATATACAAGTTGGTTGCAACCAACCAACAGAAGATTTGAAAGAGAAGCGCGTGTCTTAGTTTGCGTGTTTTCACATTTTTATATTCTCATCAAAATTAATAATCAGCAAATCAATTTTGCTTTTCTTTATTTCAAATTACAAAACATACCACATAAGTTGAAAAATGCTTTCTGCATTTTCACAAAGATGAATTGACTTACTTATCTTTGGAATCTCATTTATGAAAGCAAGAATTCTATTTCTGTTTATTTTCTCTTTTGAATTTCCATTTGCATTTGCTCAATGTCCGATGGGCTTAGCTCCGGGACCTAACATGATTGTGAATGGAGATTTTGAAGCAGGTAACGTCGATTTTACGAGTGAGTATTCCTATTGTAACACCGCTCTTTGCTTGAATCCTGAGGGAACTTATAGTGTTGGAACTGATGCATCATTTTATCATGCAGGATGGACAGGTAAAGATCATACAACCGGCACGGGAAATTTCTTAATGGCAAATGGTGCAGCAACATCAGGAAAAAAGGTGTGGTGTCAAACTTTAAATATTGAACCCAATACTTATTACAACATCAGCTATTGGCTCACTTCTGTTTATGCTGGTAGTCCTGCTACATTACAATTATATGTTGGCGGGTTTCCATTTTTTGGTCCTAATTCTGCGCCTGATATTCCAAATGTGTGGAGTGAATACACCAACACTTTTCAATCAGGATTGTTAGGTATTTCACACGTTTGCCTTGTTAACACAAACTTGGCCGGTGGTGGAAATGATTTTGGAATTGATGACCTGGAGATTTCGAAGTGTGAATGCAATCTTACGATAAACGCCGGCCCCGATAAAAGCATTTGTTTAGGTGATTCAATTCAATTGGATGGATCAGGTTCTATTGCTTATACATGGAGCCCGCAAGCGGGACTAAGTTGTTTTATGTGCGAAGATCCAATTGCCTATCCAAAAGAAACCACCACCTATTACGTTTCTGTTAACGGCCCAAGCGGTTGTGTTGGATTGGATTCAATGGTGCTCACTGTGTTTCAAAAAATTGATTTGCATGCGGCACCCGATACAAGTATTTGTTCAGGAACTTCGGTTCAAATTTCTTCCGATGGTGCAGTAACCTATTTATGGTCTCCGGCAACAGGATTGAGCGACCCTAGTGTTTCTAACCCTATTTCATTTCCTACACAAACAACAACCTACTTCTTAAATGCTATTGATGAGCATGGTTGTGATCAAAATGATTCGGTGATAATTGAAGTGTTTGCTAATGCAAATTCCATCACTGCCTCACCTAAAGATACTTCGGTTTGCATTGGAAAATCTGTTCAGTTGAATGGGGAAGGAGCAGCAACCTATAGTTGGACACCATCAACAGATTTAAATTGTTTTGATTGTGATGATCCTGTATCAACCTCAAAATCTTCTATCACTTATTATGTTACCGGAGTTGATAGCAATGGTTGCAATGCGGGAACTGATAGTGTTTCTATTGAAGTGAATTCCGATTGTTCTTATCTCGTTATTCCATTGGCATTCTCACCTAACAATGATGGTAGAAATGATTCCTTTCATGCGATAAATAAAAACGTTGCAAC
>JBKJNS010000057.1:0-2668 GCA_046593455.1 Chitinophagales bacterium
ATTTCAAGCGCAATCTTAAAAGCAATAATAATTTTCATCATTTCATAATTCACCCGAATGAAATACTTGATAATAATTTTTGTGTTCTTAATTCCATTGTTTGATGGGTTAAATCTAAACGCACAAACTATTGATATGGCATTAGGCTATCAAAGAACTTTTAACAATGATTTTATTGGTTATAATGGACAGAGTATGGAGCGTGATTCAATAGGATGGAGTAATCCTTTTTTGCTTAACAATTTACCGAAGCTCAATCCTAAAAATATCAGATATCCGGGCGGGGGAGTATCAAATTGGTGGGATTGGAGAAAAGGTTGGTTTGTTAATGATCCCGGGTTACCACCTGCCTATAGTGGTATTCCGGTAAGAGATAATCGACTTGAGAATTTTAAAAAATCACTTGATGCCACAGGGGCAAATGCAATATTGGTTTTGAACATGATTACTTCAACGTTATCAGATCAGGTTGCAATGCTTAAGCATGCAGATTCAATTGGTATTAAAGTTAAGCTTGTTGAATTAGGATCTGAATTCTATCTTGATGGGGGAGATGATTCAGTTGCAATTGTTAATTTATTTCCTACCGCAGAATCATATGCTATTACAGCTTCTAAATGGGCTGATACCATTCACAAATATTTTCCATTGGCAAAAGTGGCTGCACAAGGAGCTTACAATCGAAATAGTGCCCCAAGAAGAATTACCTGGGATGAAAATTTATATCCATCACTTCATGGAGAAAATGTAATTTCATTTCACACTTACATGAGTGCTGCAAAAGCCGATGAAGAATACAATAATACAGTTGGAGTATTTACTTCAGCAGAATTACCAACTCTCTTTTCAAGACCATTTAAGATGTGGAGTATTCTAAGTACTGAAGATTTGCCTCTTGTTCCGAAAGGTGATGATGTTTGGATTACAGAATATAATTTAAGAGATAAAAATAAACCAACACAAGGTTGCTGGGCACATGGATTATTTGCAGCAACTCAAACAATGTTGTTTCTTAATGATTCTCGCATTAAACATTTGGCTTTTCACTCAATGGATGGTACTGCAGTTGCAGGTTCTTTTTTTAATGTTACTGATGGTTACAGTTATGGAAGTGCAGGTCACTTTATTCCTCCCACAAATCCTCCTGCATCAACACAGTATTGGGGGTTAACTGCAGCCGGAAGAACAATGCAGCAACTTGGCTTGGCAATGAAAAACATGACCAACGCTTCTCCTCTTGAATTCTATTCCTCACCTACCATCACTACTATTGATGGAGAAGATACCATTACATATCCGGCAATTTATGGTTGGGCTTTTACAAGTAATGATTCAACTCAAGTATGTATTGTTAATCTTTCTGCTACAGAATATAAGATTACTACCTCATCTGTTTTTCCTGCAAGCGGAAAGTTTGAGAGATATTATGGTGATGCACTTATGTATGTGGCATATGAAAGTGACCTTTCACAGAAAGGCCCTGCAGTTTTACCTACTGGTAGCCTTGCTTTAAAGGCATATTCTATTACAAGAATTAAAGCAGGAACAGTGCCCGCACCACCACCAACTATTTCTATGGTTGCTAACGGAGTAACAACATTTTGCAGTGGTGATAGTGTTCAACTTGATGCGGGAGCCAATTATCTTGAATACCTGTGGTCAACCGGTGCAACAACAAAATCCATCTGGGCAAAAAAGAATGACAGCTATTGGGTGAGAGTTAGAAATGTTCATAACGGCTATTGGGCAGCGGACACAATAATTGTTACGGTTAATTCTTTACCGGATAAACCAACAATTAAAATTCCATTGATAGTTACGTTTTGTGAAGGAGAAACTTTTAACATGGAAGTAAAGGCTCCCGATTCAGAATTAACATACTCATGGAGTAATGGAATTACAGGAACAACTTCGCAAACTACAATTGGCGGAGCATTTACTGTTACAGCCACAAATAGTGTTGGATGTTCAAAAAAATCTGACCCTCTGTCAGTTACTGAATTCACAGCGCCAAAACCAGTAGTAACCCCTGGCGGCCCATTAGAAAATTGTTATGATAATGTATCTGCTTTAGATGCAGGTGCCGGTTATAAATCTTATACCTGGAATGATGGTAAAGTAGGGCAAAAATATACTCCTTCTGTATCAGGAACCTATTCATGCACAGTCGTAGATTATAATAATTGTAGTGGCAATTCAAATTCAGTTTCACTTACCATACATGAGCCGGCACTTCCTGTAGTTACTATTAGTGGACCTACTGCATTTTGCGATGGAACTTCACCAACCTATTTAAAAGCTCCGGCTGGCTTTTCTTATCAATGGTTAAAGGGCAGTACTTCATTAGATGGAGAAACTAACAGCAAGTATTATCCAACAAAAGGAGGGACTTACAAAGTGAAAGTAATTGATACGTGGAGTTGTACTAAAAAATCTAGCGGGACATCCATAACAGTAAACAAGAATCCGACAACAAACATCACGATACTAAATGGAGATGACAAGAAAATATGTGTTGGAATTGAAACAGTTACTCTGCAAGCAAAAGCAGGAAGCGGTTACACTTTCAAATGGAAGTTGGATGGAATTACAATTCCACTTGCAACTGATCAAAATTATATTGCACTTGTAGCAGGTGATTTTACCTATAAAGTAACTGATGCAAATG
>JBKJNS010000231.1:0-2677 GCA_046593455.1 Chitinophagales bacterium
CTTGAAAGTTTCAAAAAAATTTGATGTTGGTTTTGATGTAATTCAATCATTGAATGATCAGCCGGGCAGTGCCCTGAAAACACAATATGCCGTCATTGCGAACTTTAGCCCCATTAATAATATTAAAGTTACCGGCGGATTATCTGGTGGTGGATTCTCCGACTTTAATGTACCTGCAGGAATAGCTGTTTCATTTTTTCCTGAACAAATCTGGCAAGTTAGTATTGGCACCAGTGATTTAATTTCAATCGTAAAACAAGATCGCCCTACGATTTCCCTTAACATCTCCCTACTCAGATTTCACTATGAGTAATTTATTTTCTACTCCTCGTATGTAGAATTTAGTGACCCTTCTTGCTTTCATATATTTGCGGCATTAATCATCATCTTTCAGTCAAGTAATCAATCAAAGCATGAAAAAAATTATTGCAATATTTTTTATCATTTCAGGTATTCATTCATGTAAGTCACCTTCTTCAGGCAGCCTCGATTTTAGCGGCCAAATAAAAGGACTTCCTGCGGGTTCCGAAATTGTTCTACAGGAAATTACATTCTCAAATCGAAATTCACTCGACACTGCAGCTGTTGATGCGCAAGGTGATTTTTCATTTCATACAAATATTAAAACACTAGGCCTTTACCAGTTAATGATCAATGGTAAGGGTGGGTTGTTTTTAGTGCTTGATGAAAAACCAACCAAACTTGTCTTAAGAACAGATTCAATTGCCTCTGCTAACTATAATTATAAAGTGGAAGGTTCACCTGCCACAGAACAATTGAGGAAATTTATTTTAGAAATGAAAACTTATGGTGAAATTTATGGGGCTGCCATGAAGGATTATGAAACTATGATTAACGATTCAAGTGCTGACTCGATTAAAAATATTTATGTAAGCAAAGTTGAAATGGCTGACAGTAATTTCAGAATATTTTTAAATGGTTACGTAGACTCAGTTAAAAATCCAATTATTGCAATGTTTGCTGCAACAAATCTCGATATGAAAAATGATTGGGGTACAATTGATAAACTCACACAGCGTATTAAGAACGAATATTCATCGCTTCCTTTTTCACAAGCTTTTCTTTCAGTTATTGATGAACAGCGACAGAAAAAACAAGAAGATTATTACGGACAAAAATTTGAAAATGGCACTGCTTTACCAGAAATTGTAATGGAGGATTTCAAAGGGAAAACCATTAAACTTTCAAGCCTTCGTGGTAAAATCGTATTACTTGATTTTTGGGCTTCATGGTGCGGGCCGTGCAGAAAAGAAAATCCCAATGTTGTTGCTGCCTACAAAAAATTTCATGATAAAGGATTTACTGTATTCAGTGTTTCGCTTGATAATGATAAATCAAAATGGCTGGCTGCAATCAAAAATGATGGTTTAGTGTGGAACAATCATGTAAGTGAATTGAAAGGATGGAACTCTCAGATTTGTCAAACTTTCGGAATTCGTGCCATTCCCCAAAGTTATCTTTTAGATACCGAAGGAAAAGTCGTTGCCTATAACCTTAGAGGCGAAGCTTTGATAAATCAAATAGATCAATTGATGAAATAGAATAAAAAGTTCGGCAATTTCAGAATACTGATATTTCTTTCTTTTGGTAGTAATGATAATTCTCATAAAACTCCCGAAACCTTAATACTTCATTTGCCATTGCGATTTATTTTAATTTAGAATAAATCTAAATAGTGTTATTTTCGCCCCAAAATCTGAAACATTACTTATGAAAAGAAGAATAATTTATTTATTATTTTTAACAATACTTATTTCAATCCCCAAAGAAGATTTTGCCACTGATAGAAATTTTGGATTTACTTATGAGAGCAGAACACTGCAAGGCGGATTGAAAGAACTTGAAGCCTATGTAACTTATAAATATGGTAGAGAAGATTATTACTCATCTCTTGAAAACAGGTTGGAATTTGAAATTGGTTTGGGAAAAAAATTGCAAACTGCATTTTACCTGAACCTTAAGGCACAAACCTCTCCTGTTTCATTTACTAATGCTGGTATAGGAACAAATGGCGAACTCGTATTAGTTGAGTATTCTGAACTTAGGACCAAGGCTAATATTGGATTTTCGAACGAGTGGAAGTATCAGCTAAGCGATCCCTCTGTAAATAAAATAGGTTCTGCTCTTTATGGTGAATACACAATTGCAACTGATGAGTTTGAATTGGAGGGTAAAATAATTTTGGATAAAAGTTTTAATCGTTTTGTTACTGCTTTAAACTTAACCGGTGAATTAGAATGGGAAGCAGAACATAATGAATTAAATACAGTGTATAATTTAGAGACCAAAGTTCAGCTCGATTATGGTTTGTCTTATCATTTTTCAAAAAACATAAGTGGTGGATTTGAACTTAGAAATTCAAATGTTATTGAACATGGTGATTGGGAACACTCTGCTCTCTACGCTGGTCCGGTCTTTTCATATAGTCAGGAAAGCTGGTGGATGACTTTGACAATTATGCCTCAAGTTACCGATTTGATTGGCAGTGGCTTAACGCTGGAAGATGATGAAAAGGTTAATGCAAGACTTCTTTTTTCTTATTTATTTTAAAAGTCATGAATACTCAAATGTTCCAAACTCACTCGCAATCGTAACTTGTTTTTGCGGTGCAGCTTCACATCGACCAATAATTTTCGCATCAATATTAAATGAGTTG
>JBKJNS010000275.1:0-7841 GCA_046593455.1 Chitinophagales bacterium
GGTTGAATACTGAATCTGTGATCCGTCTTCAGCCACTACAACCGTTGACTATAGCAATGATGCCACCAATGCATGTGCTTACTGGCAACAAACTGAACCTTACGCAAAAGGTATTTACACCGCAGAAATTTATCAGGATGGATATTTAGTTGGAACGCAAAAATTTGAATTAAAATAAATTCTTATCATAAAATTGAAGTGGCTGCCATAAAAATATTATTTTATGGCAGCCATTTTTATTTTCAACCTACATTTATGTTTTCAATAAATAAATCATGTAAAAAAAACGTGAGCCATTCAACCTAAATTTATAAAATGAAAAAAATTCTGGTAGCAAATCGAGGTGAAATAGCAATACGGGTAATGCGAACAGCGCGGGAGATGGGAATAAAAACAGTAGCTGTTTTTTCTGAAGCCGATCGTAATGCAATGCATGTTCGCTATGCCGATGAAGCAGTTTGTATTGGCCCTCCGCCATCCAACCAGTCCTATCTTCTTGGAAATAAAATTATTGAGACTGCAACACAAACAAATGCAGATGCCATTCACCCAGGCTATGGTTTCTTAAGTGAGAACGCTGGTTTTGCAAGAGCCGTTAAAGAAGCAGGATTAATTTTTATTGGCCCATCAGCAGAGTCCATGGAAATGATGGGAAGTAAAATTGCTGCAAAGGAAACTGCTAAAAAACATCACGTGCCGCTTGTGCCGGGAATTGCAGAACCCATCACAGATATAGCGCATGCAAAACAAGTTGCAAAAGAAATTGGATATCCTGTTTTGATCAAAGCCTCTGCAGGCGGTGGCGGCAAAGGAATGCGCACAGTTGAAAAAGAATCGGAATTTGAAGAGCAGGTGAAGAGAGCAATAAGTGAGGCAACTGCTGCATTTGGTGATGGCTCGGTGTTTATTGAAAAATATATTACCTCACCAAGGCACATCGAGATTCAGATTCTTGGTGATCAGCATGGCAATGTTGTTTATCTTTTCGAAAGAGAATGTTCAGTTCAGCGAAGGCATCAAAAAGTAATTGAAGAAGCCCCCTCTTCAGTTCTCACAGAAGAGTTGCGCAAAAAGATGGGTGAAAGTGCTGTTGCTCTTGCCAAAGCATGTGGCTATTACAATGCGGGAACAGTAGAATTTTTAGTTGACGATAAACTCAACTATTATTTTTTGGAAATGAATACCAGGCTTCAAGTTGAACATCCTGTAACAGAATTTATAACCGGTTTAGATTTAGTAAAAGAGCAAATCAACATTGCGCGCGGTGAAAAACTTCCTTTCAAACAAGATGATCTGAAAATTCATGGTCATGCATTTGAATTAAGAGTTTGTGCCGAAGATCCCGCAAATAATTTTTTACCGGATATAGGAACACTCCACACATACAGAAGGCCGCAAGGGCCGGGAGTTAGAGTTGATGATGCTTTTGAGGAAGGAATGGAAATACCAATCTATTATGATCCGCTTCTAGCAAAATTAGTGGTGCATGCTGATACACGGCTTAAAGCAATTGAAAGAATGAAGCGCGCCATTGATGAATTTGAATTGAGCGGAGTGCAAACCACTTTATCATTTGGTAAATGGGCTATGCAACATCCAAAATTTATTTCAGGTGATTTCGATACTTCATTTATTTCAAAATATTTTAAACCCGAAATGTTGCAGATTCATCAACCTGATGAAATTCAGGTTGCAGCAATTCTCGCAGTAAATTTATCAAGTATTAAACCTGCGCGTAAAAATTCCATAATCTCAGCAACCTCAAATTCTAAATCAAGCGTTTCCAATTGGAGAGCGAATAGAATTTAAAATTAGATCTCAGTAAAACTATTTTGGCGTTTAACTGTTAAAATTCAAAAAACTATGTATGCTACAATTACAACTTTTACTCTTGCTAACAATTACAAATCCAAAGGTGTTGCCTAATATTTATGAGTTCAAAGTGCAATCAATAGATGGCGGCATCATTGATCTTTCACTTTATAAAGGAAAAAAAATTCTTATCGTTAATACTGCTTCTAATTGCGGGTTTACTCCGCAATATGAAGATCTCGAAAAATTATATCAGCAATTCAAAGGCAACCTTGTGGTGATTGGTTTCCCTTCCAACGATTTTCTTTGGCAGGAACCGGGTACTAATGAAGAGATCGCGAAATTCTGCAGTTCAACTTACCATGTGACATTCCCCATGGCTGAAAAAATAATTGTATCGGGAAGAAATGCTGCTCCCATTTATAAATGGCTTACTCAAAAAAAACTAAACGGAGTTGAAGATGCTTCTATAAGCTGGAACTTCAATAAGTTTTTAATCAATGAGAAGGGTGAATATGTAACACACTTTGGTTCAAAAACAAAACCTATGGATGCGGCTATCATTGATGCCATCAATAAATAATCACTGACAGATAAGAGTGATTGTGGGTGTTATTATTTCATTGCTCTTATTACCAGCACGATCTTCAATATAAATTGTATAAAACAAACTATCCTTTATTCTACCGGGAATACAATTGAATTGTGAAAAGGTATATGCTACTTCACCTGAAATTGCCTTCACAGTTCCGCCTGGTGTAACATTGGGAATTTTAAAACTATCAGGATAACCGGTTCTGCTATCGGTAAAAAACATATTAGGGATGTCATCACTTCCAATATCTCCATCACCATCAGTAAAGTTGAAATAGATTGTGATTGAATCTTCATTCACTTTTGCAATGTTGTTACTTAATGAATCAAAACCAATTGCAGGAATAATTGAATAGTCAGGCGGATTAAGGCACGATGCAATAAAGAATAACAACGAAACGGCGGTCAGCAATCTTAACATAGCGACTCGAAATTAAATCAATTTTAATTACGCATTACTCATTGCAATTATCTTTTCATATTCTTTCTCAGCAACAGGCATCACAGACAATCTGGATATTTTTATGAGCAGCATATCCTTTAATTCTTTAATGCCTTTAATTTCCTTTAACGAAACTTCACGCTTTATTATTTTAACAACACTTAGTTCAACTGCAACCCATGCTTCTTCATTGGTTGTTGGATCTTGAAATGATTCCTTAGTCACTTTAGCAATCCCGACAACTGCTGAAATTTTTCCGCTGTGGTAAAACAAAACAAGATCGTTTTTTTTCATGCTGCACATGTGGTTGCGCGCTGCATAATTTCTTACACCAGTCCAGTCTGTTCTTTTATCGGCGAAAAATTCTTTCCACCCATAAGTTTCAGTATCTGATTTTACAAGCCAGTAGTTCATTTCAAATATTATAATTGAATTTTAAATTGAGACAGAAAAATATTATTCTTAAATTTATTTTACAACTACCAATGTGCCAGCCATTATATCGTGAAGCGCCTGCTTCTTCTCAGTAAAGCCAGCCATAATGTAACCGATACCCATAATGAGAGAAGAAATAATTTTTCCAAAATACCTTCCGGTAGCATTCAAAAAAGTAATTCTGTTTCCTTGCATATCTGTAACTTTTATATTGAGCGCCATCTTACCCAGCGTCGCTTGCTTGGTTGAAGACTCCATTAAAGAATAATACAACCAATTCAAAACAATGCCCGAAGTTATAAGACCAATGTAAGCTGTTGCCATCATTGTCATCATTCCTGCTTGTGATGCTTCGTCCATACTGCCAAAGTCTGAAAATTGTGAGAAACTAAAAGTGCTGAAACCAAGAACCGCAAGCATTGGCAGAACAATTACCCATAACACTATGTTGAGAATGATTGCATCAAGTAGATACGCTACAAAACGAAGCCAAAATCCAGCATAATTTGTAGGGACTGTACTTATATTCTGAGGTACATCAATTATTTCCATAAAAATATTTTTGTGAAAGATAATAAGGTAATACGATTTTGGTAAATTAATTTCTTCCCCGCTTGCCTAATTCAATTACCTGCACATCAAAAATCTTTTTACCATCAATTTTCAATCGTACGATTGTTCGCACTTTGTGCATGCCCGTGTGACCGGCAGCACCGGGGTTAATATGAAGTAAATTAAATTTTTGGTCACGCATTATTTTCAAAATGTGTGAATGGCCATCAATAAAAATATCGGGGCGGCTTTGAATTATTAAACTCTTGGATCTGGAATCATAGCGATCAGGATAACCACCAATGTGAGTGATGTAAACTTTTACTTCCTCACAACTAAAAATTAAATCTTCGGTAAAAAAATTTCTTATTGATTCGCCATCAATGTTTCCGTAAACACCACGCACCACCTTAAACGGGGCGAGTTGTTCTTCAACACCACTACCCCAATCACCCGCATGCCACACTTCATCGCAGTTAGAAAAATATTCCAACACTTGCGGATCAAGAAAACCATGTGTGTCGGATATAATCCCGATCCGCTTCATACTTCTGTTTTAGGATTACTTTGAGAAATACTTTTTGAAATGAATGCAACAATATTATCATAATCAGCAGGATTAAACCAACTGATGCTTTCATCTTTTCGGTACCAGGTTAATTGGCGCTTCGCAAAGTTTCGCGTGTGTTGTTTGATTTTAATAACGGCTTCTTCTAAAGAAATTTTCTTTTCCAAATAATCAAACAACTCATTGTAACCAACAGTTTGAAGTGCCGTCAGGTTTTTAAATGCAATTAAATTTTTCACTTCATCCAACAATCCTTCTTTCATCATCTCATCAACTCTTTCATCAATTCTCTGGTAAAGAATTTTGCGTTCAAGGGTTAATCCGATTTTAATCGGGGTAAAATTTCTTTTTGATAAAGATGAGATTGTAAACTCAGAAAACTTTTTACCGCTCGAAATACAAACAGAAAGCGCACGCATTAATCTGTGAGGGTTATTAAGATCAACTTTTCCATAGTATTCAGGATCGAGTTCTTTCAATAATTTCTGAAGCGATGTAATTCCATTTTCATCATGCAATCGTTGAATTTTATTTATCGAATCTTTATCAACTTCGGGAAATGTATTGAACCCTTCCAACACAGCTTTTACAAAAAGCCCCGATCCGCCTGCTAAAATCAATACATCATGTTTTGAAAATAATTTATTTAGCAGGGCTATAGCATCGTGCTCAAATTCTCCTGCGCTGTAATTATCATGAATAGAAAGATGATTGATAAAATGATGAGGAATAGTATTTAATTGATCGGGGTTTGGTTTAGCCGTACCAATGCTCATCTCCCTATAAAATTGTCTTGAGTCGGCTGAAAGAATTTCAGTTTTAAAATGGCTTGCAAGTTTAATTGATAAAGAAGTTTTACCAATAGCTGTGGGGCCGGTTATAACAATTACATATTTACTCACTGTGAATTTTAAATCATCACTTATGAATACTCATCTTCTTCGCCTGCAGCCCCGCCATCAAACTCTTCATTAAAATCTTCACCAAGATCATCAGCATCAAAGTCGTCTACATCGGCAATGCCTTCGTCTTCCTCTACATTAAACTTTACAGGAGTTTCATCCTTTTCTTCAGTGAGTGCGCCGTCAACCACATCGCTATCATCAGCAAGTTCTGCAATATCCTCATCACTCGCTTGCTCTTCTGTCTCCATCGCAAATGGTGATTTTTCTTCCTCAGCATCATTTTCAATAACATCTTCATCTTCTTCAGCAATCGCGGTTGCTTTTGGTTTCTTCTTTTTAGCTGTAACTGAGGCCGGCATTTCTTTTTTAAATGGAGATGGTCCCTGACTTTTTACAATAGATGGATAAACAGTTTTTGAATTTTCGGTAGTACCTAAAGTGAGTAGCTCAATTAAGAATGCAAACTCCTGTGTACCATAAAACTCATAAATAAAATGCTGGTGCGGATCATCAATAAAAGCCACAAGAGCTGCAAGTTCATTCGCTTTTGCCCTTCCCTTTGCAGCAGATTTCTTTTCGGCTGAAATTACAGCGGGGTACAATGCTTTCCCTTTTTGCCAATTATCATTCGACATAAAAAAACTTCCAGAATTAATTGATGGAAGGTTGTATGAAAAAATAATAATTGATTCCAGATCAGAAAATGTTTGTGAAGGCTTGATTTCAATATCTCTGTATACTGAATCATCATCCTCATAAATCACCCTAAACTTAAGAACTGCCATAGTTAATTGCTTTTATACTATTTTAAAATATGCCGACAAAGAAATCAATTCAATCATGAACAAACAAGATTAAAAATTATTTTCCATTAACAATCTGCCAATTAATTTTTTTTGCTTCACTTAACATAAAATTAAAAGCATCTTCAAAATTATTTTTTATTACGCCATCCAAAATTGCTTCACGCACAGCATCTTTTATGATTCCAATTTCTTTCGAGGGTGGCTTGTCAAATGTTTTCATAATTATTTCTCCTGTAATTGGCGGCTGCCAGTTTCTCATTTTATCTTTCTCTTCAACTTCTTTTAATTTCTCTCTTACCAAATTAAAATTTTCGAGGTAACGTTTTACTTTATTTTCATTCTTCGAAGTAATGTCTGATTCGCATAACATCATCAGCGATTCAATATCATCACCTGCTTCAAATAATAATCGGCGAATTGCTGAATCTGTTACCTGATCTTTACTAAGTACAATAGGGCGCAAGTGAAGCAACACCATCTTTTGCACAAACTTCAATTTTTCATTCAATGGCAAATGAAATCTTCTAAAAATTTTCTCTGCCTTTCTTGCTCCCACTACTTCGTGCCCATGAAACGTCCATCCTTTTCCTTTCTCAAACCTTTTTGTATCGGGCTTTGCGATGTCGTGCATTACTGCTGCCCAGCGTAGCCACAAATTATTGCTGCGATCACAAACATTATCCAATACTTGCAGCGTGTGATAAAAATTATCTTTGTGCCCCTTGCCTTCCAGTAATTCGACTCCGTAGAGTTTTACAAACTCAGGGAAAATGATTTCAAGAATTCCGCTCTTAAATAAAAGATCAAAACCAACAGAAGGTTTTGGGCACTGAAGAATTTTATTGAGTTCATCGGCAATGCGCTCCTGAGAAATAATACTGATGCGGTCTTTGTTTTTTTGAATGGAAGAAAATGTTTGCGGATGAATTCTGAAATTAAGTTGCGTAGCAAATCTTATAGCTCGCATCATCCTTAAGGGATCATCAGAAAAAGTAACATCAGGGTCGAGCGGCGTTCGAATCGTTTTTATTTCAATATCCTTAAGTCCATTAAAAGCATCGAGCACCATTCCGTAATCGCTTTCATTGAGACTGATGGCAATTGCATTCATGGTGAAATCTCTTCGGCTTAAATCATCGAGCAGTGAACCGTTTTCAACTATAGGTTTTCGCGAATCGGATCGGTATGATTCTTTTCTTGCCCCCACAATTTCAATTTCAAAATCATTTCTTTTAAGAAGTGCTGTTCCAAAATTTTTATAAACTGCGAGAGAGCATTCGGGGAAATCAGGTGCGATTTTTTCTGCAAACTCAATTCCATTTCCAACCACAACTACATCAATATCCTTAGAAACTCTTCCCAATATCTTGTCTCGCACATGGCCGCCAACTAAATACGTTTCAATATTTAACTCCTTTGCAAATTGTGCAATGATGCTGATGATCTTGTCTTCATCATCACTAACAGGAAGTTGAATATGTTGCTTTTTAATAGTCATTGCTTCGGCATTAACGAAAAAAAATGGCTCAGTGAAAATTACTGAGCCAACTCCATGATTTAAAAAACAGGTAAGCATAAATGGCCTAACCAATTTTCATTTGTAGCGAGAAAGAGACTTGAACTCTTGACCTCGGCATTATGAGTGCCGCGCTCTAACCAGCTGAGCTACCTCGCCATCATCTTGCTCTATTTACAGTGAGCATTTCAGAATTTTCGCTGCAAATATA
>JBKJNS010000328.1:0-3072 GCA_046593455.1 Chitinophagales bacterium
CTGCATTACAGGCAACGCAGGAATTTTTGGATGGAAAAATTTATTTTCGCAATCCTGCAAAAGAATCAAACACTGATTTCTAATTTTCAGTAATTGAAAAAATTAACGCAGGGGGTAACTCCTGCGTTTTCTTTTTAAAAGAAATTCGCAATCAAGTTTCTGCATAACTTTACAGCACATGAATGCATTGAACAATAAAAAAATCATTATTGGAATAAGCGGAAGCATTGCTGCTTACAAAAGCGCAACATTGGTTCGATTGCTGGTTAAAGAAGGCGCGCAGGTTAAAGTGATAATGACAAAGGATGCGTGTAATTTTATTTCCCCACTTACACTTTCAACGCTTTCAAAAAATAAAGTAGTTACAGAACTTGTTGATGTAAATGAATCTACCTGGAATAACCATGTGGAACTTGGATTGTGGGCCGATGTTTTTATTGTGGCTCCTGCCTCTGCAAATTCCATCGCAAAATTTTCAAATGGAATTTGCGACAACATGCTAACTGCTGTTTACCTCTCTGCAAGATCTGTAGTTTGTATTGCGCCTGCAATGGATGAAGACATGTGGAAACATCCTTCAACACAAAAAAATATTACTTCACTCATTTCTTATGGTAACAAAATTATTCCTGTTGATAGCGGTGAACTCGCAAGCGGATTGGTTGGTGAAGGAAGAATGGCGGAACCCGAAGCAATATTAAATTTCCTGAAAGACCTTTTTGCCGAAAAAAAAAACGAAGGAACTCTTAACGGTAAAAAAGTTCTTGTAACTGCCGGTCCAACTTATGAAGCCATTGATCCGGTGAGATTTATCGGCAATCATTCTTCGGGTAAAATGGGAATTGCCATTGCTGATGAACTCGCAAATGAAGGAGCCAGCGTTGAACTGATTCTTGGCCCCTCATCATTAAAGCCGCAAAACACTTCGGTAAAAACAATTAACGTTACAAGCGCCTCAGAAATGTTTAATGCAGCAACTAAATCATTCAAGCATGCAGATGTTGCAATAATGGCAGCAGCAGTCGCCGATTACATGCCTGAAAAAACTGCAGCTCAAAAAATAAAAAAACACAATGGCAATTCGCTTGATCTGTCTCTGATAAAAACTACCGATATTTTAAAAACTTTGGGGAAAGAAAAAAAGAAGAATCAATTATTGGTTGGCTTTGCGCTCGAAACGAATGATGAGTTAAAGAATGCAAAAGAAAAACTCAAAAAAAAGAATCTTGATTTTATTGTACTTAATTCTTTGAATGATAAAGGTGCAGGTTTCCAACATGATACCAATCGAATTACTATTATTGACAGGAATAAAAAGATTTTTTCATTTCCTTTAAAATCAAAACAAGATGTTGCCAAAGACATCGTTAAGTACATTGCAGCTAAATTGAAGAAATGAAAATTGAAAATACAAATGAAAAACAAATTGAAATTTATTAGTGTTATGAAAACAATATTGCTTTTAACAAGTTGTGTTTTTATTTCATTCTATAGCCATGCACAAGAACTCAATTGCCAGGTTCGTGTTATTGCACCTAACACTCAAACAACTGACCCCAAAGTTTTTGAAACCTTACAGAAATCAATTATCGAATTCATGAACAACCGCCATTGGACCGGCGATATTTATGGCCCGCAGGAGAAAATTGATTGCAGCATTCTTATTACTATTTCTCAGGAGCTTTCTTCCGACAAATTCGCCGCTCAGATAACCGTTCAGAGCAGCAGACCAACTTTTAACTCAACCTACAACTCTCCTATTATTTATTTAATTGATAAAGACTTTCAGTTTCAGTACGCACAATATCAAAACCTGATTTATAATGATAATCAATACACCGATAATCTAACTTCAGTACTCGCCTATTATGCTTATATGATTTTAGGGTTCGACTATGATAGTTTTTCGCAATCGGGTGGCACTGCATATTTTCAAAAAGCAAACAGCATTGCGAGCACTGCGCAAAGTTCAAGCAGTTCGGGGCCGGGCTGGAAATCTTACGAAAGCATTCGCAATCGTTTTTGGCTCGTTAACAATATGATCAATCCAAAGGTTGATTATGTGCACACTGTATTTTATAAATATCACCACGAAGGATTAGATAACATGTTTGATAAAGGTGAAGCAGCACGCAAACCGATTGTTGATGCATTGGTGCTCTTAAATAAATTAAAAGAAGATGCGCCCAATGCTATGATTACGCAAACATTCTTACAAACCAAAGGAGATGAACTGGTAAATATTTTTTCGAAAGCAACACCTCAGGAAAAATCTCAGGTAGTAACCATTCTCACTTCGCTTGATGCATCCAATGCAACAAAGTATCAAGCAATTATGAAGTAAAATTCAGAAGTTTATTTTTTCATTTATTAAAATTCCTCACCCCTGCCCTCTCTAAAGGTGCGGGTGGCTGTCGCATGATGAGCAGCGTTTGTGATGAATGAAATATTATCACGAATGCATTCCGAGAATTGCCAATTCATATCCTTTCAATCCAAATCCAACAATACTTGCTTTGCATTTGCCAACCAACAAAGATTTGTGGCGGTATTCTTCTCTTGCATAGGGGTTTGAAATATGAACTTCAATCACAGGCGATTTTATAGAAGCAACCGCATCGGCAATTGCAACTGAAGTGTGCGTGTAACCACCTGCATTCAAAATAATTCCATCAGCAGAAAATCCTGCATCATGCAATTTGTTAATGATCTCGCCTTCAACATTGCTTTGGTAATATTCTAACTCATGTTGCGGAAATTTTTCCTTCAACTCTTCAAAATAATTTTCAAAAGTCTGACTGCCGTAAATATGCGGCTCTCTTGTTCCAAGCAAATTAAGATTAGGTCCGTTGATGATTAAAATTTTCATCTGTAGTTCTCGTTGTACAGTTTAGAAGCGCAAGTTAGAAGTTTGATCTCACTATTCACGTTTCACCATTCACGTTTCTGCAACTTTACCCAATGGATTGGCACAGCACTATCAAAGGTTTTAAAGCGTATCTGCAATTGGAGCGGTCGCTTTCTCCAAATTCTATTGATGGCTACCAGCACGATGTAAAATTGTTGCATCAG
>JBKJNS010000355.1:0-2537 GCA_046593455.1 Chitinophagales bacterium
TACTGTAATCATTTAAATAAAATTTGAGATTTAAGACATAAGACGTAAGACCCATTTTATCTTATGTCTTACGTCCGCAAGTCATTCGTCTATTTTAATGAACAACACTTTCTTTTAACTGAATTGGTTCCATGCCATTCTTCATTCTGTAATCATTAATAGCGGATTTTACTGCATCTTCTGCGAGTACAGAGCAGTGGATTTTTACAGGAGGAAGTGCAAGTTCTTCAACGATTGACATGTTATCAAGGGTAGCAGCTTCATCCAATGATTTTCCTTTCAACCATTCTGTTGCAAGTGATGAAGAAGCAATTGCAGAACCGCAGCCAAAGGTTTTAAACTTTGCATCAATAATGGTTTGTGTTTCGGGATCCACTTCAATTTGTAAACGCATTACGTCGCCGCATTCAGGTGCACCAACGAGGCCGGTTCCAACATTCTTTTTGCTTTTATCAAGCGTTCCAACATTCAATGGATGTTCGTAGTGTTCTAAAACTTTTTCTGAGTATGCCATGTGATTTTTATTTTAAAAAGTGAATCTGATTTCTATTTTCTATTTACTAATTTCTATTTTTTTTAGTGTGCTTTAAATTCCACTGTGCTAATATCAATTCCTTCCTTAAACATTTCCCACAGCGGACTTATATCACGCATTCTGTTTACCGCATTGGTTAATTTTTTAATCGTGAAATCAATTTCTTCTTCGGTTGTAGATCTTCCTAATGAAAATCGAATCGATGAGTGTGCAAGATCATCACCCAATCCCAATGCTTTTAAAACATAACTTGGTTCTAAAGATGCAGATGTACAAGCGCTTCCTGAAGAAACTGCGATGTCTTTATTAAATGCCATCATCAATCCTTCACCTTCAACATATTTGAAACTAATGTTAGTGATGTGTGGCATGCGTGCATCTCTTTTTCCGTTCACATAAGATTCTTCTAATTGTAAGAGAGCGTTCTCTAACTTATCACGCAACTTACTGAGGCGCGCAGCATCATCATACATTTCTTTTGCATTGATCTCACATGCTGCACCAAACGCTACAATACCGGGTACATTTAAGGTTCCTGAACGCATACCGCGCTCGTGACCGCCGCCATCCATTTGTGCTGTGACTTTTACTCTCGGGTTTTTGCGGCGCACATACAAACAACCAACACCTTTTGGGCCATACATTTTGTGTGCACTCATTGAGAGCAAATGAATTCCGTCTTCCTGTACATCAATCGGGATTTTTCCTGCTGCCTGTGTTGCATCGGTATGGAAAAGTACGTTGTGCTTTTTTGCAATCGCTGCAATTTCTTTTATCGGATGAATAACACCGATCTCATTATTTGCATACATCACCGATATCAAAATTGTTTTATCAGTAATCGCTGCTTCCAGTTCTTTCAAATCAATCATTCCCTGATCATCCACTTCAAGTAAGGTATAAGAACCACCTAATTTTTCAATGTGCTTGCAGGCATCCAGTATACACTTATGCTCTGTAGTAACTGAGATAATGTGGTTTCCTTTTGAAGCATACATTTCAAACACGCCTTTTAATGCAAGGTTATTTGCTTCAGTGGAACCCGAAGTAAAAATTATTTCTTTTGCATCTGCATTAATCAGTTTTGCAACTTGCTCACGTGCATAATCAACAGCTTCTTCAGTCACCCAGCCAAAAGAATGGCTGCGGCTTGCGGCATTTCCAAATTTTTCATGGAAGTAAGGGATCATTTGTTCTAACACACGCGGATCCATTGGCGTGGTAGCACTGTTATCGAGATAGATTGGAAGTTTCAACATACATTTACGATTAAACCTTTGTTTAGATTAAATCTAAACGCAAACTTAAGCATTTAGTTCACAGGAACAATGAAAAATATTGATGGAAAAAATTGAACACATTGGCATTGCAGTAAGAGATCTTGCTTCGGCTAATGAAACTTACAGAAAGTTACTTGGAGTTGAGGCATACAAAACAGAAAATGTAGCAAGCGAAAATGTAAACACATCATTTTTTAAAGTGGGAGAGAACAAAATAGAATTGCTTGAATCAACGGATCCTAATGGAGTAATTGAAAAGTTTATTGAAAAGAAAGGTGAAGGCATTCATCACATTGCATTTGCCGTTGAGAATATTCGTGATGAAATGAAACGCCTTAAAGCCGAAGGTTTTATTTTATTGAATGAAGAACCCAAGCGAGGTGCTGATAACAAATGGGTTTGTTTTGTTCACCCGAAGAATACAAATGGGGTGTTGGTGGAATTGTGTGAGGAGATAAAATAATTTCGAATTGTATGCCGCTGAACAAAGACGCTTATATCCGTTATCGCATCATTGATAATTGTCTCAATAATCGTCAACATAAATTTCCAACAAAAGATTACTTAGTTCAAAAATGTTCTGATGCGTTGGGGAAAGAAATTTCAGCATCAACCATTGAGAAAGATCTTGTTGATATGCGCGAGAACAATGGCTTGAATTTTTTTGCACCGATCAAATACAATCGTCAAGAGCGGGGTTATCATTATGCACAGGAAGGATA
>JBKJNS010000059.1:0-2903 GCA_046593455.1 Chitinophagales bacterium
ATACATTCTTTTTCAAGATCCATCGCTCGATGAAATGGCAACTATGTATCCAACAAAGATTGATGAGCTTATAAGAATTTCGGGTGTAAGTCATGGCAAAGCCGTAAAATATGGTAAGCCATTTCTTGAATTAATTGAAAGCTATGTTGAAGAAAATGATATTGAGAAACCAAGCGAAATGCTGGTGCGCTCAGTAGTAAATAAATCGGCAAACAAAATTTACATCATCACGAACATCGATAAAAAAGTTCCTTTCGATATGATTGCACGCGGAAAGGGAATGAAGATGGAAGAGTTGCTGATCGAAATGGAATCCATTGTTTCATCAGGTACCAAACTCAATCTCGATTATTACATTGATGATTTTATTGAGGAAGACCGGCAGCAGGAGATCTATGATTATTTTAAAACTTCAGACTCCGATTCTATTGATGATGCTGTTCGTGAAATGGGAAAAGAAAATTTTAGCTGGGAAGAAATTCAAATGATGCGCCTGAAATTCCTGAGTGAAATGGGGCATTAATTTTTTTCTGCATTTGCATATTGCTTACTTTTCACTGCATAAATAATTAACTTTCATGATGCAGTTGATCAGCAATATCTGGTATTCATTTCCCGTACAGTTAATTCTGCTGCATTTAAGAAAGTACCTATTTATGCTTGTGCCGTGGTTGATACTCACCTTAATGGTCACCGGCAATCTTCTTAAAAAACTGGGTTGGCATTATCTTTTTTTAGATCCCGAATATTTTAGCAAAGTAAACTTCATCAGCTTTTTTATAATCGGTGTTGCGCTCGGCGCATTTATTTTCATCTGGAACATCACCAGTTACATCCTCAACAGTTTCAGGTTTCCTTTTCTTGCAACTTTTGAATATCCATTTTTGCGCTTTGCATTGAATAATTTTTTCTTCCCTCTAATATTTATCATCATTTACATTATTGCCATCATTCAATTTCAGTTTTATTCAGAGCTTAAATCATTTTTGGTAGTTCTATCTTATCAACTTGCTCTCATTAGCGGAATGATCTTGATGCTAGCTATTACTTTTTTCAGGTCACTTAATATTCACATAGAAAAACTGGCGGAACGAAAAAGAAAACGAAATTCAGCCTCACGAAAAAGAATTATCAGAAAGTGGTGGTATGAAGAAAAAAAAGTTACAGGCGTTTTCTCGAATGAGATCAGAGTTGATTACGTATTGGTACATCCGTTCAGTGTTCGGCACGTGCGAACGGTAAAGCATTATCCTCCCGGTGAGTTGATGAAAGTTTTTCGCTTACACCATCAAAATGCATTGATCATTGAAGGAATTGCCTTGTTCATTATTTTAATCCTTGGGTTTTTTATGGAGTTCCCATTTTTTCAAATTCCTGCGGCAGCAAGTATTCTGCTCATGATTTCAATTTTGCTTGCACCCATCGGTGCGCTCTCCTATTGGCTGCGCTCATGGGCGGTAACTGCTTTCATTGCACTTTTAATTATTGCCAACCTGCTGGTAAAATTTGATTTCATCAATCACGAAAATCAGGCTTATGGTTTCGATTACAGCAAGCGGGTTGATTATAATTTAAAAAATATTGAAGCAGGAGTTACTCCACAATCATTTGCAAAAGATGAAGCAGCCGGAATTCAAATGCTTGAAAACTGGAAACAAAAAGTTTCTAAATATTACGACCCGCTGCAAAAGCCGCCGCTGATTATAATCAATGCAAGCGGCGGTGGATTAAAAGCATCGCTATGGGCTTTCAGGTTAAATCAAATTGCCGACAGCGCAACAGATAATCGTTTCTATGATCATGTGGTATTTGTTAGCGGCGCATCGGGTGGTATGATTGGTGAAGCATACTACCGCGAACTTTATTTAAGAAAAAAATTAGGCGACAGCATTAATCTGCAAAATGAAAAATATAATCAGAATATTTCTAAAGACATCCTCAATGCAGTTTCATTTACCTATGTAGTAAATGATTTGCTATTTCCATGGGAGACTTTTAAAGTTGGTAAACTGAAATACAAAAAAGACCGCGGCTATATTTTTGAAAAAAAACTCAACCTGAATACCGGCGGCATCATGGATAAAAAAATGGGCGACTATACTTATTTCGAACAGCTTGCAATTTCTCCAATGGTACTTTATGCCTCCACAATTATTGATGACGGAAGAAGGTTATTGATTTCTGCCATGCCGGTTTCATACCTCGCTGCACCAGCCGATATTTTTAAATCAGATAATCCATTGAAAGTTGATGGCGTTGAGTCAAGCGTATTTTTTAAAAACGCCGGAGGCGAAAACCTTTTGCAGACTTCTGCCATCCGGTTGAATGCAACCTTCCCTTACATTGTTCCCAATGTATTTCTGCCCACCAACCCATCAGCACAAAGTATGGATGCCGGCATGCGTGATAATTATGGCGCCGAAACTGCTATGCGATTTGTTTACACATTTAGAGACTGGATTAATAAGAACTGCTCACGTGTAATTGTAATTCAGGCACGAGGTGATTACGAAAAAAATTATGAACCCATTGTAAGTCAGCATCAATCACTCATTCAAAAAATGCTGGCACCTGTAAGCAGCTTGTATAGTAATTGGAGCGATTACCACGATTTTACCGGCGACGAAGAATTCAGTATGGCGAAAAGCTGGCTGAGCATTGATTTCAACCTGCTGTCATTTGAATACAAACCCGAAAAGAATAGTGATGTTGCTTCAATGAGTTTGCATTTAACCACGAGGGAAAAGCAAAGCATTCTTTCTACCATGGAAAATAATGTGAACAGAAAAAAACTGAATACGCTGGTGACGTTGCTCTCGCAGTAGCTTTAGTTAAGTTCATCCAGAGTACTCGGGACAAAATTCAAAAATTGTTGAAGGATTGAATTTTGAGTTTTGAATTTT
>JBKJNS010000156.1:0-3009 GCA_046593455.1 Chitinophagales bacterium
TTGAATTGGCAAGAGTTGCACTGCTTCCTGAAGAATTAAAAAATAATCCGAATATCCCTGATGATCAGAAAAGAAATCCAAGAGAAGCAAAAAATGTTCGTGCTTCAGTGATTATGATCGATCCGTTCCCTTCCGATTTTGTTTTTCAAACAGATTATAATCCGAATAAATTTATGCAGGCTTTAATTGGCGATGTAATGGGTACACTACGCCATCAGGCAATGTTTAAGACAAGTGAATTAATTGATGCAGTTAACGAAAGTGTGTTCAGCCGTTTCTTAATTGCACCAACACGAGGTGATGATCAAAAGCATCCGATAGCGTGCGGAGCATTGGGTGGCTTTGGCGGATTCTTATGTGAAGAATTTAGAATGCACGATTATTTTTTAGGTAGAAGAAATGCGCAAAGATTCTTTTCAAAATATTTTGCCTTGCCTGCAGAAGATGCATTTCAAAATGAAATTTTTAAAAATCAAAGAACGCAGTACACAAAATATCTGAAGAGTGATAATCCCGATTTGATCCCGATTATTCCATTACTTGGTTCAGCAGCAATAGAAGCGCAAGCCATTGAGTGGCCAAAAGGAAAAATTGATTTGGAGGATGTGATGAATCACTTCGACTCGCGCATTTCGGCAGTGACTTCAAATCTTATCTCTGAATTTACCAGCAACTATTTCCAACGCAAGGCACTGCAATTTGCGTTGAGTGCATACGGCAACAAACGCATTCACGATTTTATTAAGAAAACAATTACGAAAGAGATGGAAGATTTTAAACTAAGCTGATAGCAATTGCATTTTGATTTACAAGAGTGCCGCAATCAATAATTAAAATCAGCCGATGCTGTTAATTATTTCTTCCACTTTTGTGAAAGCATCTTCATCTTTAATCACATATTGCTCAGCACCTTTCTGAATGGTTTGCATTGCGGTTGAATACCGCTCCTGGCTGCTGAGCATGATTACATGAACATGAGGATAATTCTTTTTAATTACCTGTAAAATCTGAATTCCGTCAGCAGCATCTTTTTGAACTGAGTTAAGATGAAAATCAAGAACAACAACATCGGGATTAAATTCATCTATGTGTTTCAAACAATCTTCGCCGGTATTGAAAGAGTGAACAACATGCGCAACCTTGCGTGTGAGGTAATCTGAAAATGCTTCGCAAAGCATGGGATCATCATCAACAATAAATATATTTTTGGGTTTCGTGAATTCCATGGTGGTGTTTTTTTGAAATGTAAAAGTAAGAATGAGAATTGAAAAAAATTAAGATTGCCTTATCTCATTAACACCTGACTGAATTTGATTGATAAGTAATGCAACATCTTCCTTTACTGAATCTTTCACAATCTCCTCTCTGCAATGCATTTCGATTTTCAACGCAAGCTCTTTTGTTTCATTCATTCCCATCATTATAAATTTTGTTTTGAAAGCATGAACCTGATTTGCAATTTTATGAAAATTGTTTTCGCTTAATTCTGCATTTAGTTTCTCAATCAAAACCGGAGCGCTATCAAGAAATATGTTTGTGTATTTATGCATACGGATTTTATCGCCTTCACAGAATTCTTCGAGGTAGGTCAAATTCACTATTGACGATTGAATAACTTGTACCGAACCATCGGGATTGGCCAATGACGATTGCTCTTTGTTGATTATTTGCTGTCCATTGTCTTTGGTCTTGTACTTTATTTCTCTTCCCGTGAGTTTAGCAATTAATGTAATCAACTGATGTGTTTTGAACGGTTTGGGAACATAATCATTCATGCCTGCTGCACGACACTTATCCAGATCACTCCTTACCACGCTTGCTGTTAAAGCGATGATTGGAATTTTATTTTTTGGAGATGAAAAAGCATTTCTGATTTGCCGTGTGGCTTCATAACCATCCATCACAGGCATTTGAACATCCATCAACACTATATCAAAATCTTCATTTGATAATTTTTCGAATGCTTCTTTCCCATTTGTTGCTTCGATTATTTCTACTTCTGCTTTTGATTCGAGTGTATCGCGTGCAACAATTCTATTGTCGGCATTATCATCAACTAAAAGAATTTTTAATCCGTTTAAAATACTTCCGTCAATTTGCTCCGATGATTTTTGTTCAATTAATTTTTCTTTTGAACCGATTTGCATTTCTAATGTAAATGAAAATGTGCTGCCGCTTCCTTCTTCACTCTCGATTGAAATTTTTCCGCCCATCAATTCAACTAATTGTTTGCTGATGGTTAAACCCAAACCTGTTCCTCCGAATTTTCTTGTGTCGCTTGAATGTGCCTGTGAAAAACTTTCAAACACACGTTCCAATTTTTCTTTCGGAATTCCAATGCCTGTATCGGTAATTGAAAATTGAAGATTGACAATTGAAGATTGTTGGTTACCAATCTTATTGACTGCAATTGCCACACTTCCTT
This sequence comes from Chitinophagales bacterium, assembly GCA_046593455.1. GTDB lineage: Bacteria > Bacteroidota > Bacteroidia > Chitinophagales > UBA10324 > JAJAYG01. The sequence goes on from JBKJNS010000156.1 coordinate 2,426, forward strand.
TCTCTGTAAATTTAATCGCATTCCCCGCAAGATTCAGCAGCACCTGACTCAAACGCATTGGGTCGCCAATTATAACCTCGGGAACTTTGATAGCAACATCTGAAATCAATTCAATTCCTTTTACATCAGCTTTGTGTTTGAGCGTTTCACAAACTTGCTCTATCACATCACGAACAGAGAAATCAATTTGCTCCAATTCAATTTTGCCCGCTTCAATTTTTGAAAGGTCAAGAATATCGTTGATAAGGTGCAGTAAATTATCTGAAGCTTTTTTTACTCCCGTTAGATATTTTCTTTGTTTTGGATTTAATGGCGAATCAAGAACGAGTTCTGTCATTCCCATCACTGCGTTCATGGGTGTTCGTATTTCGTGACTCATGTTGGCGAGAAACTGTTGTTTGAATTTTTCACTTTGCTCCGCTCTCTCTTTTGCTTTCTGCAATTCAACATTCGCTTTTTTCTTCTGTAAAAAATTCCGGTAAACGAAAGCAAGAAATAATATAAGGAGCACACCAATAGCTCCTGCTCCATAGTTCATTAATCGCTGCCGGCTAAGTTGTGTTTTCTGAACCGCTATTTCTTTG
>JBKJNS010000320.1:0-2824 GCA_046593455.1 Chitinophagales bacterium
CCGGAATCCTTGGTGCAAATGCTCCGGTAGTAGTAGGTCACGGAATATCTAATGCTTCTGCTTTTCATAACATGATCTTGCTTACCCGTGATATGGTGGAGACAAATGTGGTAGAAGCTTTCAGAGAAGTCTTTATCAACCACCACTCCGACGAAGAGAAAGCATGATCTTGCTTTCTTTCTCTTCCTAAAAAATTAATGAGAATAATTTAAACAAGGGAAGTTTTAGTCTTCCACTTTCACTTCAACCAGCTTGGGTTCAAATTTTCTTTGTTGAATGCTGAAACTGTCTCCATGAGTCATAAAATGCACAATAAGATTTTCTATTGAGAGCGGATTGTTTTCAGGAATGTCGGCAATGTTTGTATGCCGAATATTATGGCCATCAATAATTACAACCATCCCTGAGCCGATTGCTTCCATGTGATTTCCTTGCGTAATCAGCATGCCGGTATCTTCACCTAATCCAATACCAAGGCACGATGGATTTGCAGCAACTGCCTGAACCAGTCTTGCAAATCTTCCGCGCTTATCAAAATGCGAATCAAAAATTACTTCCTTGTTAAAACCAAGACCTGTTGTAATTTTTACTTCACCCTTCAAATGTGCTTTTGCACTGCTGCCTTCGTAAATCATGGTGCCGCTCATTGCCATTGCACCTGCACTTGTACCTGCAACAGTAAAATCATCTTCCATAAATCTACGGTGAAGAATTCTCAAAAACTCAGTGCCACCAAATGTTGAGGTAAGCCGGTATTGATTGCCACCAGAAAACATTACTACATCTGCAACACTGATTCGCTGGAGATATTCTTCGACTGTTGCATCTTCACGATCACGAATTGAAATGTGCCCTGTATTGCTGCAACCGATTTTTTCAAAAGCATGTAAATAGTTTGTTCCTACTTCCTTAGGCGAGCCAGATGCAGTAGTAATAATTTCTATTCTCGCATCCCCACCGCCTGCTTCGCTCACCATTCTTTTTAGAATTCCCAATTCAAAGAAATTCAGATTATCACGGTGTATTACCCCAAGTTCCAAATCTGTTCCTTTGTCTTCTGCCCCCCCAATTGCTATTAATTTTCCTTTAGGAATATTCATTTTTGTTTTAGCTATGGTTCGTGACAAATGTAATTGTTGAAGTAAATTATTTCTGTGCATACCAAATTATGTTTCCACATGTCAATTTATTTTAGTTCAGGTATTTAAACCTGAGCCATCAAAAATATTTATGTAACGCCGTGCGGGTTCTTCAAGTCTTCCTTTCCCTTCAAAAAAATTCTGCTATGTTTGAACGCAATACAAAAAAGTTTTTTATGGGAATGGAAATATTAAACATCAGAGTCTTAAATGGTCCAAACTTTTGGAGCATTCGCCGTCACAAAATGATTTGGATGAAGCTGGATTTAAAAGAACTGGAGAATTTTCCTACCAACAAAATTCTTGGATTCAAAGACCGTTTACAAAAATTATTTCCCTCCATCTACTCTCACGAATGTTCGGTGGGAAAACCAGGTGGATTTTTAGAACGTGTTGAAGAAGGAACCTGGATGGGGCATGTGATTGAACACATGGCACTCGAACTGCAAACCCTTGCTGGAATGGATGTTGGTTTTGGAAGAACACGTGAAACTTCGGAGAAAGGAATTTACAATGTAGTGTTCACATACATGGAAGCTGAAGCCGGAGTTTACGCCGCGAAAGCATGTGTAAGAATTGCACAGGCACTGGCCGATAATGTAGATTATGATTTAACTGATGACATACAAAAATTAAGAGAGATAAGAGAAGAGGAACGACTGGGTCCATCTACCGGAAGCATTGTAGATGAAGCGGTGTCCAGAGGAATCCCTTACATAAGATTGAACAAAAGATCATTGGTTCAATTGGGTTATGGAAAGAATCAAAAAAGAGTGCAGGCAACTGTTGCATCAACTACTTCAAACATTGCAGTTGAAATTGCATGCGATAAAGAGGAGACAAAAAACTTATTGGAGAAAGCAGAAATCCCTGTGCCAAGGGGAATGATTTGTTATAACGAAGACGATTTAAAGAATGTAATAAAAAAGATCGGCTATCCACTGGTTACAAAACCAATTAATGGCAATCACGGAAAAGGTATAACCACCAATTTGCTCAACTGGGATGATGTAGTAAAAGGAATGGAAGCAGCGCAAAAATATTCGCCGGCTGTAATTGCAGAAAAATTTATAACCGGTTACGATCATCGCATATTGGTTATTGATTATAAATTTATTTGTGCCGCTAAAAGAACTCCTGCATCGGTAATCGGTGATGGTATAAAAACTATTCAGCAATTGATTGATGAAGTAAATACCGATCCGCGAAGAGGCTATGGTCACGAAAAAGTTTTGACTTCTATAAAAGTGGATCTGTTCACCGAAAAAATTCTTCTTGAAAAAAATCTCACACTCGATTCAGTGATTGCAAAAGGTGAAGAGTTGTGGCTAAAGCCCACTGCAAATATATCAACCGGCGGCACTGCGGAAGATGTAACTGATTTGGTTCACCCCGATAATATTTTTATGTGTGAACGCATTGCACGCATTATCGGACTCGACATCTGCGGCATTGATATAATGACACCAGATCTTTCACAACCGATCGGTCAAATCGGCGGCGCCATTCTCGAAGTAAATGCTGCGCCCGGTTTTAGAATGCACCTTGCTCCTACTTCGGGATTACCCCGCAACGTAGCGGATCCCGTGATCAACATGTTGTTTCCACATGGAGTTGATACACGAATTCCCATCATTGCAATTACCGGTACCAATGGAAAAACTACTACTACAAGATTGATCGCA
>JBKJNS010000390.1:0-5723 GCA_046593455.1 Chitinophagales bacterium
AATAAGAAAAATTAGTTCAACTGGTTCGGTAACTACTTTAGCAGGAAGCACTGGTGGATTTGCCGATGGAGATAAATCTGTTGCTCAATTTTATTATGCAACCGGCGTGGCGATTGATTTTTTAGGAAATATTTATGTCGCAGATTATTCCAATGATCGCATTCGTAAAATCGCAATTGAATAATACCAATTGCCAATTCATAGGTTCACTTTTGAATTTTAAACTTTGAATTTTGAAGTTTGATACTTCACTGTATTTTCACTCCCGAAAAAAACCATCAATGAAAAAAGTCCTCATCGTCCTTCCCTTACTACTTTTACTTTCATTTAAACCCAAAGAAAAATTGCAAACAGTAATCATCACCACAGAATTTGGCGAAATCAAATTGAAGCTCTACAACGAAACTCCCAAGCACCGCGATAATTTTATTCATCTGGTAGAAACAGGTGTATATGACAGTTTACTATTTCACCGCGTAATACAAGAGTTTATGATTCAAGGCGGTGATCCAGAGTCAAAACATGCAGTAGCAGGTTCGCAGTTAGGCAGCGGTGAAGTGAAAGGCGTTCCAAGAGTTCCCGCAGAATTTAATGCAGCATTGATTCACAAGAAAGGCGCATTAGCAGCAGCAAGAGATAACAATCCTGAGAAGGCATCGAGCAATTGTCAGTTTTATATTGTGCAGGGAAAAAAATATACTGCTGATGAAGTTACGAATGTTGCACAACGAACCGGAGCAAAATATACCGACGAACAAAAAAATATTTATGCCACCATTGGCGGCACACCGCAACTCGATATGAACTACACAGTATATGGTGAAGTGATTGAAGGATTAAATGTTCTCGACTCAATTGCCGCAGTTCCAAAAGACCGCAACGACCGCCCGCTTAAAGATGTGCGCATGACCATGAAGATGGGAAAGCCCATGAAGGTGAAATAGATTTCGGATTTCGGATTTTTGGTGCTGTACATTAAAAGAATTATTTCTGTAGCAAGAACTCGAAACCCAAAACCCGAAACCCGAAACCGAACTCCATGCTCCGCTACCTGCTAAAAAGAATTTTACTTTTTATTCCTACGCTGGTCGTAATCTCATTGCTTGCATTTATGATAAGTGTGAATGCGCCAGGCGATCCCGTTATGCGTATGATGACCACTGCAGAATCGGGTGATATTCTCAACTCAAAAACTGAAGTTCAGTTACAGCAAAAAATTTATTGGACTCACAAACTCGGGCTCGATCTCCCGCTGTTTTATGTGAGCATGGTTCCGCTTTCTTTCCCCGATACATTGTATAAAATTTTTGACCGCAGTGAGAGAAGCACACTTAAAACCTTGCTCTATAAAAATGGAAACTGGAATGCGATTGAGCAATTTCATTCCTCTCTAAAAAAACTTTACCTCAGTCACGACCAACTGCAAATTGATTCGGTGAGTGCAAATCAATTTTCTAAAAACGAAATCAATGCAGCCATCAACCAATCACGCAATACCACACTTGCATTGCTCAGCAGCAGCGATCAGCGAATTATTTTATTGCGCCTCGCTGAATTAGATACGCTACAATCAAAATTTTTATTTTTCTCTTCACAAAAAAATCAATTGACTGAGGCGAAGAAAAATTTTACAGCAATGCAATCATCTTCAACTTGCTGGAAAAATTTTATTCCTTCCCTTCATTTCTATTCCAACAATCAATACCACCGCTGGCTTTTTGGTGATGGCAACTGGATTACCGCAAAGGGTGCAGTGTATTCAAAAGGATTAATCCGTGGCGATCTCGGAATTTCATTCTATAGCAAAATGCCGGTGACCGCCATCATTATGGATCGCATTGCATGGTCACTTTTTTTTACGCTTGCTTCTGTGCTGCTTGCATATCTGATAAGTATTCCCATTGGTATTCGCGCAGCAGTAAAACATGGCGGCGCATTCGACAAAACTTCCTCAGTAATTTTATTGATGCTGCAATCGATGCCGGCATTCTGGGTGGCAACCATGTTGCTGATTTTATTTGCAAACCCCGATGTGCTAAATTGGTTTCCTGCATCGGGTGTAAAACCCGTTGCAGGTTATGGTGAAGGAATTTCTTTTTTCTCGAAAGTGCGCGCTTCATTTCCCTATCTCATTCTTCCGCTTGTTGCATACACTTACAGTTCGCTTGCATTTCTCAGTCGGCTCACACGCGTTTCAATGCTCGAAGTTTTGCAACAGGATTATATTAAAACCGCTAGAGCAAAAGGGTTGAGTGAGAGAACGGTTATTTACAAACATGCTTTTCGAAATGCGTTGTTGCCGCTCATCACGGTGTTCGCAAATATTCTTCCGCTTGCCATTGGCGGCTCCGTAATTCTGGAATCAATTTTTACCATTCCGGGAATGGGCTATGCATCTTACTTCGCCATTCAAACGCAGGATTATCCTGTGATCATTGGTGTGTTCACACTCACGGGAGTACTTACAGTAGTTGGTTATCTGCTTGCCGATATTTTATATGCCATTGCTGATCCGCGAATTTCTTTTTCTAAAAAATGAAAAAGATGCAACACAAAACAGATCGTTTTCGAAATTTGGTTTGGAAGCAATTCCGGAAAAATAAAATTGCTGTGGTTTCGCTTTATGTATTAGTGGCGTTAGCCACGATAGCGTTATTGGCGCCGCTGATTGCCAATGAAAAACCATTGTACATTAAATTAAATGGTCAGAATTTTTTTCCTGCTCTTTCATTTAAAAATAATTTGATAATTAAATCAGTTAGTGGAACTGAAGAAATAAATTTTGCTTCTGTTGACTGGAAGCAATTGAAGTTTGAAAAAGTTTTGTGGTCGCCAATTCCGTATTCACCGGGCAAAAGCGATTTTGCAAATGCAAATTTTAGTTCACCGGCGGGCGATCAAAAATTTTTATTGAATGGAAATGAAGCACCGATGCAGAAAAGATTTTGGCATTGGTTAGGCACTGGAAATCTTGGTGATGATTTGCTTGCAGGATTAATTCACGGCGCAAGAATTTCTTTAACCATAGGTTTTATTTCCATGGGCATTGCTTCGATCCTCGGAATATTAATTGGATTGTTAGCCGGTTTTTTTGGTGATGATAAAATCATAATTACCCGTGGAAAATTTCTTTCCATCATCATCGGAATCATTATCGCCTGGTTTTATGCTTTTGTTATTCGCAGCAACAATTTGAGTGGAGCAATGGAAAACGGAAGTAGGGATTTCTTTTTTCAATTTCTTTTCAGCATTATCATTTTCACTGTAATAATTTTTCTGTTTACAAAAGCAGGAAATTTCATTGGCAAAATTCCTTTCCTCAATAAAAAATTTCATGTGCCGCTCGATTCAATTTTATCTCGGCTCACTGAAATTTTTGTTTCGCTTCCCGTGCTGCTCATCATTTTTACCATTGCAGCAATTTCAAAACCATCACTCACGAATGTGATGATCATTATAGGACTTACGAACTGGACAACCATTGCACGGCTTACGCGCGCCGAAATGTTGCGCATCAGGCAACTTGATTACATTCAATCGGCGCAGGCATTGGGATTTACCAATTGGAGAATTATTTTCAATCATGCTTTGCCCAATGCAATTGCTCCAGCACTTATTGCCATCACTTTCGGAATCGGTAATGCAATTTTAACAGAGTCATCACTTTCATTTCTTGGTATTGGAGTTCCAACCGATGTGGTTACGTGGGGTTCACTCATTAATGCAGGCAGAACAAATTTGGATGCCTGGTGGATGATTGTATTTCCGGGTTTAAGTATTCTCATCACCGTTCTTAGTTATAATTTAATTGGTGAAGGATTGCGTGATGCATTAGACCCCAAGCTCAAATCATAAATTGAAAGTACTTTCGTGAAATGAAAAAAATTTTCACGTTTGTTTTTGTTTTTAGTTCTCTTCTCTCATTTGCAGGCGGCCCTTGGGTACAGGAAAAGAATCACGCCTACTTACAATTGAGCGGAACTTACATTGGTTACGATCACCGCTATCTCGATCGTCAAAATTATTTTGCACTCTTGCATGATGTAACCGATATTACGCTGCAAGGTTATTGCGAATACGGCATCGGTAAAAAATTTTCACTGCTTGCAAATATTCCTTTCAAGTTTCAAAACATTCAACCGCAGTCAAACATTGATTCAACTTACACTCCATACTATGATGGCTCATTGAATGGCTTTGGAAATATTTCTATTGGGGGTAATTATCAGTTCCTGAATAAAAACTTTGTTGCTGCCGCCCAGTTGAGAATTGATTTAGCAACTTACTCACAAGATGTTTCAACCGGTTTGCGAACCGGCTATCCCGAATATGGCTTTGCTCCATCAATCTCTATTGGCAAAGGCGGCGCTAAATGGTTTGCCTATGCCGAAACAGGTTTTACTTTAAGGACAGCAGGGTTTCGGAATCAATTCAACTTTAAAACTGAAGGGGGTTACAAAATTTCAAAAACTTATTTGATAGCGGTAATGGATATTGCAATATTGATTGGCCAGCCATCAGAATTAATAATTGCAGATCCGTTTGAATACACTGCACTTTACAATGATGGTCAAAGCTACACTGCCTTCGGTTTAAAAATCAATCAGGAACTTGGAAAAAAGTTAATGTTGAATCTCGCAGTATATGGAGCGATTGGTGGTAGTGATGTTGCAGCAGCCCCATCTTTTAATTTTGGCGTTGCCTGTAAACTGTAATTATTTTTTTGTAAAAAAGAAACTTTCCCCTGCAATCCTTGTTAGCTTCAAACGTCAATCAATGAAATCATTTCCAATCGGTGTAATCATTTTAAATCTGTGTAATCCTCAATGAAAATCGGAATTGTTTGTTATCCCACTTATGGCGGCAGTGGAGTAATCGCCACAGAACTTGGCAAAGCGCTGGCGCAAAAAGGCCATCGCGTTCATTTTATTTCTTACCGCGCTCCCGCAAGATTAGATTCATTTGTAGAAAATGTTTTTTACCACGAAGTTTCTTTTGCAGATTATCCATTATTTGAAAGGGCGCCTTATGAAACCGCATTGAGCAGTAAGATTGTTGCCGTTGCAAAATTCGAGCAACTTGATTTACTGCACGTGCATTATGCAATACCACATGCCGCAACTGCCTACATGGCAAAGCAAATTTTAAAAACACAAGGCATCCATCTTCCTTACATCACCACACTGCATGGTACCGATATTACTTTGGTAGGAAAAGATAAAACCTATGCACCCGTAGTTACTTTCTCTATTAATCAAAGTGATGGCGTTACCACTGTTTCTGAATCATTGAAGCAAGACACCTACCGTAATTTTGCGATTGAAAGAGAGATAGAAGTAATTCCAAACTTTGTTGACTTAAAAAGATTTCGCAAAGCAAAGAAGGAGCATTTTAAAAAAGCAATTGCACCGAATGATGAAAAGATTTTGATTCATACTTCTAACTTCCGAAAAGTAAAACGCACTGAAGATGTAGTTATGATATTTAAAAAAGTGCGCGAGCAAATCGCATGTAAACTTTTGTTAGTGGGTGATGGGCCCGAGCGCCAAACTATGGAAGAGCTCTGCCGCGAATTAAACATCAGTGATGATGTGCGCTTTCTGGGTAAACAAGATCCTGTTGAAGAATTACTTGCAGTGAGTGATGTTTTTTTGATGCCATCGGAAACAGAAAGTTTCGGGTTGGCTGCACTCGAGGCAATGGCCTGTAATGTTCCTGTAATA
>JBKJNS010000422.1:0-4759 GCA_046593455.1 Chitinophagales bacterium
ATTGGTGCGCCAGATCGGTGACCTCGAAAGGTTGATTGCAAAAGTTGCATTGGGGAAAATTTCTCCGCGTGAAATTGTTTACATCCGCCGTGCATTGAATGCAATTGCCGAGATCAAAGACTTGCTTTCAGTGCAAGAAAAAATTCAGTTCAAAAATTTTGCTGAACAACTTCACGCTTGTTTGCTGATGCGTGAAAGAATTGAAAAAGAAATTCGGGATGATGCGCCACCTGTTGCAGCGAAAGGAAATTTTATTCACAACAATGTATCAGTTGAGTTAGATGAGTTGCGTGAGATTTCTCATTCGGGAAAAGATTACCTGCTTAAAATTCAAAAGACAGAACAGGAACGCACAGGAATTACTTCTCTCAAAATTTCATTTAATAATGTTTTCGGTTATTACCTCGAAGTAACAAACACACATAAAAGCAAAGTGCCGCCAGAGTGGATTCGCAAACAAACTTTATCGAATGCCGAGCGATACATTACTCCTGAGTTGAAAGAGTATGAAGAAAAAATTCTTGGTGCCGAAGAAAAAATTCTTGTGCTCGAAATAAAATTGTTTGAAGCATTGATTGAAGCGTTGAAAGAATTTGTTCCACAAATACAAATCAATGCGCAGGTGATTGGCAGGTTGGATTGCTTGCTTTCATTTGCTCACCTCGCTGTAAAGCAACATTACTGCCGCCCGCAATTGAATGATGGTTTTGTTTTGGAAATAAAAGATGGCCGCCATCCTGTGATCGAGCAGCAGTTGCAGCATGATGAACAGTATGTGCCGAATGATTGCAGACTCGATGAAGAATCGCAGCAAATACAAATAATCACCGGACCAAACATGGCGGGTAAATCTGCTTACATAAGGCAGAATGCTTTGATTGTTTTAATGGCGCAGATGGGAAGTTTTGTTCCGGCATCATCAGCGAAGATTGGGTTGGTAGATAAAATTTTTACCCGCGTAGGTGCCAGCGATAACATTGCTGCAGGTGAATCAACTTTTATGGTGGAGATGACGGAGACCGCTTCCATCCTCAATAATATTTCTGAACGCAGCTTAGTGATACTTGATGAGATTGGAAGAGGCACGAGCACTTACGATGGTATTTCCATTGCTTGGGCGATCGCAGAATTTTTACACGACCACCCTAAAGGAAAAGCAAAAACATTATTCGCCACGCATTACCATGAGTTGAATGAGTTGGAAAATAAATTTGAGCGCATAAAAAACTTCAACGTCTCAGTAAAAGAAACAGGCAACAAAGTAATTTTCCTTCGCAAGTTACAGGCGGGCGGCGCTGAACACAGTTTCGGAATTCATGTAGCAAAGATGGCGGGCATTCCAAACAGTGTAGTGAATCGTGCGAATGAAATCATGGGAGAGTTAGAGCAAAAAACAATTGCGAAAGATTTACAAAATAAAATAAGGAAACTACCCACCCGCGAAATGCAACTGAGTATTTTTTCTGCCGAAGACCCTGAGTTGAAAAAAATAAAAGAGTGGCTTGAGCAAATTGATACCAACGCTCTTACTCCTATTGAGGCGTTGATGAAAATTGCGGAGATGAAGGGGAAAATGAAGGGGGATTGAAGTTCTGCTTCCTTTTACGCGCGCAAACAAATAAGCCCTTCGAAAAAATCGAAGGGCCTTGTTTCTAACCTTAAAATTAAAACTCAATTATTATTTGGAGTGCTCAACATTGTTGGCGCTTTATCAGGAGTTGTTTGATCGGTAGTTGCTTCAACCGTTCCTTTGATGTAAAGAACCTTGGTAGGTGACTTTGCATTTGAAGTGATGGTGATTGACTTGTTGAATCCGCCGGGATTAGCTGCATTATACTGCACCTTGATCACAGAAGATTTACCGGGAAGAATTGGTTCTTTAGGCCAGCTTGGTGTAGTGCAACCGCATGATGCCTGAACATTGCTGATTACAATTGGCTCTTTGCCATTGTTGCTGAAACTAAATTCGGTGGTTACAGGAGTTCCTTTAGAAATCTTTCCGAAGTCATGTGTTTCTTCAATGAAAGTGAAATCACCTGCATTAGGATTGTCGGCAACAGTAGCTGCGGGTGGTACTGCTTTAACAGCAGGAACAGCTTTTTGATCGGCTTGCGCATGGGCAGCAAATGAGAAAACTGCAGTGATAACGAATAATGACAATAATTTTTTCATAGTGTATTATTTTTTTGTTTCGTCAAATGTATGAACATAAAAACGGCAACAGTTTTTTTTAACACGTTTTTAAGAAAAATTGTGGAAGCATTAATTCTTGTTATAACTCACCCTTGACTTCTCACTACGTTCCAAGTCATCTCTTCTTTTTCAAAGAGAGGAGATGATTTTTCGAGAAGCGAATAAATCAGGGGTGCGTTTGTGAAAGAAAAATTATTTACTCTCTTCAGCCTTCTTCACCACATTACCTTTTATAGTAAGGTATACCGGTTCACCAGTGTTAGAAAGTACTGTAACTGTTTTCATAAATGAACCTTCGCGTGCTGCATTATAGGTAACAGCAACATTTCCTTTCTTAGTTGGCTTTACTGGTTCCTTTGTCCATTCGGGTGTAGTGCATCCGCAAGAAGCTGTAGCCTGACTAACAAGTAAAGGGGCAGAACCTGAATTAGTAAATTCAAAAACATGTGTGGCAGGAATGCCAACCGGAATATTTCCATAATCCCAGGTTTGCTCAGCAAAAGTTATAGCAGGTGCGTCGGCAACTTTTGTATTTACTTTATCGAGTGAAGTAGGTGTTGCATTGTTAGCTTGTGATAATGCAATCGCCGGTAACAGAAGAAAAGCAAGAAGGAAATTTTTCATGTCATAAATTTTATAAGCACCAAAGCTATGTATTTACTTTTTGTAGTTCAAAAAATAATTGCTTCAGCATTTTAACTTTGTACTTTGTTCATCGACCTTTGCAAACTACTGCAATAAAAAATAAATTTAAAGCATGGCTGAAATAAAATCGGAATACGAAAGCACACAACCGCTGAGTGAACTTTCATTTGAAGAATTTAAAAAACAGGTGATTGAAGATTATAGGCTGGCTGTTATGAGTCGCGAAACGAGTTTGATAGGGAGAAAGGAAGTGCTACGCGGCAAAGCTAAATTTGGAATTTTTGGTGATGGAAAAGAAGTAGCGCAAATAGCATTATCAAAGTTTTTTCAGAATGGTGATTTTCGCTCAGGTTATTACCGCGATCAAACGATTGCTTTTGCAACAGGGGTTTGCACATTTAGAGAATTTTTTGCACAGTTATACGCTGATACGAATCAGGAGAATGAGCCCATGAGCGGCGGCAGGCAAATGAATGGTCATTACATTTCCGCATTACTCGATTCAAATGGTGAATGGAAAAATTTGATGGCACAAAAAAATTCTGCAGCCGACTCCTCTCCCACTGCCAGTCAAATGCCGCGCGCTTTAGGTCTTGCATTGGCTTCAAAAAAATTCAGAGACTGTGATCAGTTAAAAGATCTTTCACAATTTTCTAACAATGGAAATGAAGTAGTGTTCGCAACCATTGGCGATGCAAGTACCAGTGAAGGACATTTTTGGGAAACTTTAAATGCAGCAGGAGTATTAAAAGTACCGATTGTATTTTCCGTTTGGGATGATGGTTACGGAATTTCAGTTCCCATAAAATACCAGACTACAAAATCTAGCATCTCAGAAATCGTTTCGGGATTTGCAATTGATGAAAACTCAATTGATGGAAGCGGCATTGATATTTACATAGTGAATGGGTGGGATTATCCATCCCTGATTGAAACTTATGAAAAAGCAATTGCTAAAACACGCGATACACACATCCCCTGTTTGATACATGTAAAGGAACTCACGCAGCCACAGGGCCATTCCACATCAGGATCGCATGAGCGGTATAAATCGAAAGAGCGGCTAGACTGGGAACGCGAATTTGATTGCAACAAAAAGATGCGCGAGTGGATTACAAAGTTTGCCATCGCAAGCGAGGAAGATTGTGATGCCATTGAAAAGAAGGCAAAGGAATTTGTGAGCGCCGAACGTCTGGCTGCATGGAATAATTTTAATGAGCCAATTGAAAAATCAGTTGCTGATCTTTCAAACCTAATTGATGAAATTATTTCCTCCAGTTCAACACCCGAAGAATTCATTTCAATAAAAAATAATTTAGTCAACGCAATTGACCCAATTAAGAAAGATGTTCTGATCGCAGCTAAAAACGCATTGGTGATTTTGCGAAATGAAAACAATCCGCATCGCGATTCGCTATCACATTGGGCGATTGATTATGAAGAGAAAAATAATAAAGTTTACACTTCGCATCTCTACAGCGAATCAAGTGAATCTGCATTGAAAGTTTCAGAAATAAAAGCTGAATACAGTGAAGATGCTCCTATACTTAATGGCTTCGAAATTTTGAATAACTTTTTTGATCAGGCACTTTTGCGTGAACCAAAACTATTTGCATTCGGCGAAGACCTTGGGCAAATCGGTGATGTGAATCAGGGATTTTCAGGATTGCAAGAGAAGCATGGAATTGAAAGAGTGTTTGACACCGGCATTCGAGAAACAACTATTATAGGGCAGGGAATTGGAATGGCAATGCGTGGGTTGCGACCGATTGCAGAAATTCAATACCTCGACTATTTACTCTATGCCATCCAAACTTTAAGTGATGATCTTGCAACTTTATTATGGCGCACACGTGGCACGCAAAAAGCGCCGCTGATTATTCGCACACGCGGCCATCGCCTCGAAGGGGTGTGGCATGCA
>JBKJNS010000483.1:0-6867 GCA_046593455.1 Chitinophagales bacterium
TCAGCGGAGCTACAAATAATACTTACCTCGCAACTTCAACCGGAAGCTATTCACTTAAAATTTCAAATGCTTATTGTAATTCAACATCTTCTTCAATTTTAACACCCTTGCATTCTGTGATAGTGCCCGATGGCGTAATGTTTACATTGGGCAATGAATTTATAGTTATTGAAATTGAAGAAGAAGTTGAAATACAATAAGCATTTGAAATCTTAAGTGAATAGCTTCCGGTTGAACTTGCGAGGTAAGTATTATTTGTAGCTCCGCTGATTGATACATTGTTTAAGAGCCATTGGTAGCTTGTAACCGTGCCTGTGATAACTGATGTAAGAGAAATAGTTCCTGGAGCACAAACAGCAGTAACACCATTTGAACTGATTGAAACTGTTAATGCGTTCTCGTCAGTAATTCCATTGCAATTATCATCTATGCTATTGCAAATATCTGAAGCCGCGGGATTAACAGCGGCATTGGCATCGTTGCAATCGCTGCTGCTTACAACATATCCTGTAGGTTGCGTTGCAGCTTGAATTGATATGGCTGGATTTCCATAACCATCTTTATCGGCATCCAGAAAGAATGTAAGCGATCCACTTGTGGTAAGATTAATTACTGAAGTGTCTTTATAAATTTTTAAGCCTGGAATTACCAATGCATTTCCCTGATATAAAACAGAACCTGTTTGAACCGTGCTGCCCTTATGAGAAACAGTATAATTTATTGTAGAGCCTGCAGTTGGTTTAAATTGCTGCTTTCTTCTTGGAGTAATATCAGCAGTACATGAATCCGCATAAACTTCAATTAAACCGTTTCGTTTAATCAAATCACGTATAAAAAGTTTTGCAGTCCATGATGTTGAAGATTCAGTAATTTCATTAACCCAATCAACCGCACCATTTACAGTTCCATACGTTGCACCTGAAGTGCCATCACCGTTTCCAAAATCTTCATTCAAACTGCAATTACTTATTGCAGGAAACGATCGGTTTTTGTAATATTTGAACACATCAAAATTATTATTGTCCCAAGTACCATTATCACCATTGTGATCTCGGTTATCCCAAAAAAACCAACCTCCAAAATAATTTGCATTCACAGAGTCGTACCAGATTGTTTTTTCTGTCCATCCAACTTGCTTATCCAGTTTTCCATTAATACTATAAATAAATGGATAGTCTCGATCAGGATTATTATGAATAACCTTACCACCGTTTAATGCATCATAAGTTTTTATACCAAGTGAACAATCAAGATTTGTTTCAACTTTACCTAAGCGCTTGTCCCCATCTTTTCTGTTTTTCTTCCCTGTGTTTAGGGAGCAATCAGGATTATAATCATTAAGAAAACCTAAATCGTATGCTCCAACACTAAGTTTTACTGCAGCAATTCTGGTTGGGTATGTAATTGCATAAAAGAATGCACCCGGAGATCCGGTGCTGGTAGCTGAAAGAGAAATTCTATTTGTGTCGAATACCACATGATTGATTGCCCACTCAATTACGCTTGAATAAAGTAGTTGGGTGTAATTGACATTTACACCTGTGGTTGGCGCAACATTATTATCTGCATTATAAATATCGTAAGCAGGATTGCTTCCCCAATACCCAGATGAGATGGTAGAATCAGGAAACAAGTCTTCAATGTTAAGTTTTGCCTGGCCATCACTGCTCAATGCAACATCATCAAGAAAAGTGCTGCCTCCGCCATGATTTGAAATTAGTAATGGATTAGAAACAGAATTTGTTGTTCTATTGAGTGCAAAATCATGAGTAAAGAAACCTGCAACATTAATAAGCAATGGTTGGTTACTTGCATATTTTGAACTCTGAAACATGGTATAGATCTCTATAGAAAAACCATTAATGGTTCTCGTTTCCTGTAACACCGGCTGCGGTTTTGAAACCGTCTCAACAATGGAACTAGAAAGTGAATTTACTCCGGTTGAAATCGTGGTGTTTTCAATTCCATCTGCTGATGTTGTAACAGCATAGTAGTAATTGCCGTTCACCAAAGTAGTTGCAACAAACAAACCTGTGGAAGAATTAAGTGCCGCAGCACCCGAATCAATATGCAGATAGCGGGTGGTTCCGTCTACATTACTTAGATTAAAATCTTTTGAGGAATGATAATTTGTTTGTCCAAGATATTCGGCTGTTGCTAATTGACTAGATGTAGTGATCTTGGTTGTGGAACGATACACTTTGTAGAGTGAAGTGTTGTTACTCACGTTGGTCCATGTTAAAAAGACCTGGCCATTTTTATATGCACCCACAAGGGAGGTAACTGTTTGTGAATAAGTAACATTGCCGAAGAGCATAATGCCGGCTAAAAATAAAATTCGTTTCATATTTTTGTTTTGTATTGCAATCAAAAAATAATGTGTAAAGATGCGGATGCCTAACGGACATGAGTTACATCTTGTTAGTATTATGTTATATAATTCCCACTTAGAAATTGCATTAAATATTGATTAAGTAGTGAGGTTTATTTTTTTTAGGGAAATGAAAATCTAACATTGGTTTTGTTTAGTAGAAAATGTTTCACCCTTCTCAATTATTTTTATTATTTCAATTTAGGTAAGTGAGATAGTAAACATTAAAAAAAAACTTTGGTACTAATATTTTTTTACGAATAAATTTGAAGAAGGTTCACTGCCAAAGGAAGGGAACCTTCTTTATCAAGAAGCACTAAGATGTTTTACAATTAGAATATATTCTCTAACCGGGGATAAGCGTTCGATAAATAACATTAGAAGATTTGAACACGTGAACATTTGAAATTCCTACTTAGCAAAACTCACCGCCCGCTTTTCCCTTATCACCGTCACTTTTATTTGCCCGGGATAAACCATGTCTTTCTCAATTTTTTGAGAGAGAGAAAATGAAAGTTCTTCCGATTGCTTGTCGCTGATTCTGTCCGCTTCCACAATCACCCGCAGTTCGCGACCTGCTTGTATGGCATAAGCTTTTTCAACTCCGTCATATCCTAAAGCAAGGTTTTCTAAATCTTTTAATCGCTGCAGGTATTGCTCCATCACTTCGCGACGTGCACCGGGGCGCGCACCAGAAATTGCATCGCATGCTTGTATAATTGGAGAAATCACGTAAGTCATTTCAACTTCATCATGGTGAGCGCCAATGGCATTGCAAACTGCTGCATGTTCATTGTATTTTTCAGCTAGCTTCATTCCCAACAAAGCATGACTCAACTCTTGTTCTTCTTCAGGAACTTTACCAATGTCGTGTAATAACCCCGCACGTTTTGCAAGCTTTGGATTCAACCCTAACTCAGCCGCCATAATTGCGCAGAGGTTTGCAGTTTCTTTTGAATGTTGTAAAAGATTTTGCCCATAAGAAGAGCGGAATCTCATTCTTCCAACAATTCGAATTAACTCAGGGTGCAAGCCATGAATGCCCAACTCAACCACTGTTCGTTCACCAATCTCCACAATGTGATCGGCCATTTGCTTTTTTATTTTTTCTACTACTTCTTCAATGCGTGCAGGATGTATTCTGCCATCGGTAACCAAACGTTGTAAACTCAATCGTGCAATTTCACGGCGCACCGGATCAAAGCCGCTGATCACAATTGTTTCAGGCGTATCATCTACAATAACTTCTACACCGGTTGCGGCTTCAAGTGCGCGAATGTTTCTTCCTTCCCTTCCAATAATTTGCCCTTTGATATCATCACTCTCAATGTGAAATGAGCTGATGGAGTTTTCAATTGCATGTTCAGCAGCAACCCGCTGAATGGTTTGCAATACAATTTTCTTTGCCTCTTTATTTGCTTTCAGTTTTGCTTCATCCATAATCTCTTTCACGTAGCCCATTGCTTCGGTGCGTGCGCTTTCTTTGAGATTATCTATCAGCTCAGCTCTTGCTTCCTGCTCTGTTAGCTTAGCAATACTTTGTAATCGTTGAATGTGTTCTTCCTGTGCTTTCTCTAATTCATTTTTCTTAACCGAAACCAATTCAAGCTGTCGATTAAGATTTTGTTTAATCACATCGAGCTCCTGCTCTTTGCGCTGTGCACTTTCAGTTTTTTGATTGAGTGATTGTTCACGCGAGCGAAAGCGCTGCTCTGCCTGCTCGGCAATTTTTGATTTCTGAATTGAATCGCGTTCAAAATCAGTTTTTAATTTCAGAATCTCTTCTTTGGCTTCGAGCAGTTTTGTTTTCTTAAGATTGTCTGCTTGTATTTCCGCTTCAGTGATGATTCTCTTTGATTCTAATTGTGCTTTCTCTTCTTCTAGTTTCGATTTACCCCGGAAAATGAAGAAGCCGATGCCGATGCCTGCGGCCAGTGTGACCACAGCGATGCCAATAATTATATACAGAGTTTGACTGTCCATTGATTTGTTGTTTAACTGATAACTTCATAAAATCTATTGCTGCTTTATTAATTCGGTTAATGATTTCTTAACCTTTTAAACTCAACAAAGTTAAAAATTTTTGGAAAGAAAGAAAGAGGTAGCTTTGAGTACTGAGTTATGAGGATGGTATTTTATTACAACTTTATAAACGAATTCTTTCCAACACAAAACTTAATGCTCAGTACTCATAACTAATATCTCATATCTCAAACACGTTCCCTTGTTCAGGAATTTCGATATTGGCAAAACCGATTTCATTGAGTTTGGTTTTGAAAACTTCCTGTGCTTCATAATCACCATGCACAAGAAATAATTTTTTCAAGCGTGTTTTGTCTAGCGGGTTTAAAAAGTCGAGCATTTCTTTTTGATCGCCATGTGCACTAAATGAATCCATGATTGCAATGTGTGCACGCACCTGTTTTTCTTCCCCAAAAATTCTTATCGGATTCATTCCTTGTCTTATTCTTGCTCCTAATGTTCGCTCACCGCAATAGCCAACAAAAAGAACCGTGTTCTTTTCATCTTCAATGTGATTATAAATGTGATGAACAATTCTTCCCGCCTCGGCCATGCCCGATGCCGAAATAATTATACAGGGCTGCGGATCAAAGTTCAGGGCTTTTGATTGCTCCACATCAGTTATATAAGTGAGATTGTTAAATCCAAATGGATTTGAATCGGTGAGCAAATATTTATTTATTTCATCGTCAAAACATTCGGGATGAGAGCGGTAAATTTCTGTTGCATTGGTCGAGAGCGGACTGTCAACATACACAGGCAAGCGATCCATCTGTTTCAGCTTAGTCATTTGATCGAGCATGTAAACAATCTCCTGTGTGCGCCCAACGCTGAAAGCCGGGATCAACAGTTTTCCTTTTCGCTGATAGCATGTTTCATCCACCACTTTCCAAAAAGTTTCCATGTCTTCAGGAAATTTTTCATGCAAGCGATTTCCATAAGTTGATTCGCTTATGAGGTAATCGCAATCAGGCATGGTGATGGGATTTTTAAGTATGGGTCGGTTTGGTCTTCCGATATCTCCTGTAAAACCAATCACAGTTTCTTTTCCGTTAGAAATAATTTTTAAAGTCACACTTCCACTTCCGAGAATGTGTCCATTATCACGAAACAGAAATGAAACATCGTTTCGAATGTTAAACCACTGCTCATAGTTTACCGGCTTAAATAATTTCATTGCTCTCTCCACGTCCTTAATTTCATAGAGTGGTGGAATTTCTGCAAGACCTTGCTTCTTTCTTTTCTTGTTATGAAACTCATTGTCCTTTTGCTGAATGTGTCCACTATCGGCTAACATGATAGTTGAAAGATCGAATGTTGCAGGCGTGCAATAAATAATTCCACTGAAACCTTCTCTCACTAATTTTGGAATTCTTCCAGCATGATCAATGTGTGCATGAGAGAGCACGAGCACATCAATTTCTTTGGGATCAAATTCAAATTTGGTATTCCATTCATCAACATAAGCTTGCTTGCCTTGGAACAAACCACAGTCGAGAAGAATCTTAAAGCCATCATCGAGAATAATTAAATGTGAACTTCCGGTTACCGTGCGATTGGCGCCGCAGAATTTTATTTTCATGAAGTGAATTTTAGATGAGAATATTGGTGAAGGTAATGGTTCAATTAAAAATGAAGTAAGAGATGGTGAAAAAAATACAACCTTGTAAATCTACCATATAACCTGTGAGTAAAAGTGAATGTGGGATGCCGTTTATAATCAACTGACTATGTTAAGAAGGTTTCAAGCGCTACTTTTGTTTCAATCTATCAAACGTTGAATTCAGTTTTTAAAAAAATTATTTCGCATTTCTTGCTGGTAACTTTTCTTGTTGCCTCAACGCCGCATGATTTGTTCCACCTGCTCGCAGATCATCATGATACATTTGATTCAAACACAACTCCTCCTTCAATTGATGAACAGCACTTACACTGCGAGGCATTGCAACTTTCGCTTCCGCCATTTAACAAATCTTATCATGAAGTAACAACGGCAACATTTTATGTTCTCGCAGTTATTAATTCTACTATTTGTCTTCCTCCAGCTCCTTTACTCTATGTAGCTGCCAAAGGCCGTGCGCCTCCCGGCATGGCCTAAGTTATATTAGTTATTTCAAATTTTTTTTCGCAGACACAAGTCTGTGCTTTCCTTATTTCTAAATTTTTACAACATGTACATAAAAAGATTTATTACATCAGCAATTTTTATATTGCTGATCATTTTCAATTCATACTCACAAAATATATTGAGTGGAAAAGTTACAGACGCAAAAGATGGTTCGCCCCTCATTGGTGCAACCGTTTCTATTCCCGAAATAAAAACCGGAACAGTCACTAATGGAAACGGTGAATTCATCATCAATAATTTACCCGACGGAAATTTTTTGATCCGAATCAGCTACATTGGCTACTCAACAACTGCTCAGCGAGTGGATGTGAATGGATCAACAATTATTAATTTTTCACTCAGCAAT
>JBKJNS010000001.1:0-5440 GCA_046593455.1 Chitinophagales bacterium
TGTTTTAATGTTTCAGTAGATTCTGAAATATTAAAACAATCAACTTCATTTCTTCAGCCACAATTGTCAGTTGATTGTTTTAATGTTTCAGTAGATTCTGAAATAACAAATCCAAAAACTTTCTTTAATATTTTTCCAAATCCCTCAACGAGGGAATTTAATTTATTGTTAAATGAAGAAAGCGAAATTAAAATTACTGATTTACTCGGAAGAACGATTAAAGAAATTTTAAACGCCAACGGAACTGTTGTTTTTGGAAATGAATTTATCGCAGGAATTTATTTTGTTGAGGTGAAGGTTGGAGATGAGGGTTTTGTGAGGAAAATTGTTAAGGAGTAGGGGTGAAGAGATTAACAATTTTTCGAAGGCTTCTATCCAGAAAATATTGAAATCAAAAATGAACATCAACCCATCAAATATTATTTCCCCCCGCCTTCATTTCAGAAAATTAACTCTTGAAGATGCACCTGCATGGTCAGCGTTTCTTTCCAATGCCGAGGCGGTAAAATATTTTTTTCCTTTCGCCGATGCAAAACAATTTGCTGTTGACTGGATGGAGCGCACAATGAATCGTTACGAAACCGATGGCTACGGAATGTATGCATTGATTGAAAAAGAAACACGCAACTTTATTGGTCAGTGCGGATTACTAATATGGGAAGTGGATGGCAAAACAGAATTAGAAATCGGTTATCACATTTTCCCACGATACTGGAAAAATGGATTTGCAAGTGAGGCAGCAATGGAAGTAAAGAATTTTGCTTTTGAAAATTCTATTTCAGAATCCATTATCTCCATTATTGGATCAGAAAATTTCCCTTCCTTAAAAGTGGCGGAGAAAAACTGAATAGTGCGCGATAAGCAAACTGTTTGGCGTGATACAAAAGTTTTTATTTACAGAATTGAAAGAAAAGAATGGTATACTCTGTAATGATTTACAAAACGGTGTAATCACCAATCATCGGTGTAATCAATTTCACCCTAAGCCAATTCTGATAACTGCAACCATCGCTCTGTTTTTTCTTCCAGTGATTTTGTAACTGAAGCAAACTCTTTCGAATGTTTTTGAAGAGTATTGAAATCAATATTTTCAGCATTCATCTCATCGGTGAGTTGCAGCTTTCGTTTTTCAAGCGTTTCAATTTCACGCTCGAGTTTATCAAACTCTTTGCGCTCGTTATAATTCAGTTTTACTTTTTCTTTCTGAATTTTTACAGCAACTTCTTTTACTGCTTCAATTTTCTTCTCCGTTTTTTGGCTGTCTCTGAAAATTAAATAATCATTGTAGTTACCGGGAAAATCTGTGATCACTCCGTTGTTTTCAAAAACCAAAAGATGATCTACTAATTTATTCATGAAGTGGCGATCGTGAGAAACAATTACCAAACAACCGGGAAAGTCGAGCAGAAATTCTTCAAGCACATTGAGTGTGAGAATATCCAAATCATTGGTTGGCTCATCAAGAATTAAAAAGTTAGGGTTCTTTAAAAGGATGGTGAGCAAATACAATCTTCGTTTTTCTCCACCACTCAATTTTGAAACATAGTTGTAATGCATGAAAGACGGAAACAAAAACCGCTCGAGCAGTTGCGATGCAGAAATTGTTTTACCATTCACCAGCGGAATAAAATCTGCGATCTCCTTAACTACTTCAATCACACGCTTATCATCTTTCAACCTCATTCCATCTTGCGTGTAGTAGCCGAAGATGATGGTATCACCAATTACAATTTTTCCGGTGTCAGGTTTTTCTGTTCCAGTAATCATGTGCAGCAGCGTTGATTTGCCTGCACCATTTTTTCCAACAATACCAACACGCTCGCGTGTTTTAAATTTGTAAGTGAAATTGTTGAGCACCTTAACATCACCAAAAGATTTGTGCACGTGATGGAACTCCAGAATTTTTCCGCCGAGGCGATTGATCTTGATCTCCAACTTCAATTCATCTTCTTCGAGATCAACCGATGCTCTTTCTTTGAGCTCGTAATACGAATCAATTCTTGCTTTTGATTTTGTGGTTCTCGCTTTTGGTTGCTTGCGCATCCATGCCAATTCTTTCCGCAACAAATTTTTTGCTTTGTCAACGTTGGCTTGTGCAACATCATCACGCAATGCTTTTTTCTCTAAGTAATAAGAGTAACTTCCTTTATAGCGATAAATTTTCCCTTCATCCAATTCAATAATTTCTTCGCAAACATTTTCTAAAAACTCGCGATCGTGGGTGATGAGAAATAAAGTGCGCTTGCTTTTACCCAGATAATTTTCAAGCCACTCTATCATTTCTAAATCCAAATGATTGGTTGGCTCATCAATAATTAAAAAATCGGGATCATCAATTAAAGTTTTTGCAAGTGCAACTCTTTTCTTTTGTCCGCCCGAGAGTGTGCTGATTTTTTGTTCGAGCTGCGTAACATTTAAACGCGATAAAATCTGATGCACTGTTGCTTCATAATCCCATGCTTTCAACAATTCCATTTGTTCCATGGCATGATCGAACTGATCACGTTTATCGGGATGCAGTAGCGCTGCCTCATATTCTTTCACCGCATTCAGCATAGGATGATCAGAATCAAACACAGCTTCAAGTACTGTTTTTTCTGGGTCGAGTTCGGGATCCTGTTCCAGAAACCCGGTCTTAATTTCTTTTCTCAAAAAAACTTTTCCTGCATCGGCAGTTTCTTTTCCCGCAGCAATTCTCAGCAGCGTTGTTTTGCCGGTACCATTCTTTGCAACCATTGCAACCTTATCACCTTCATTGATGCTGATCGAAATTTCTTCGAACAAAATTTTATCGGCGAAAGATTTTGAAATGTTTTCTAGGGTGAGGAAATTCATAAAGAGCGGCGAAGATAGTTCAATCAATTGCGCTGCGGTTCGCAATAAAAAATTAAAATGATTTAAGAAAACCGCAGCGACAAACAACTCAAACCGCCATCCATTTTTTCAAACTCACTCATGTTGAGTTCAATTAAATCATAGTTGAGTTTTTGTAATTCCGTTTTCACATGTGCAAACCCTGCGGGTATAATCAGCTTGTTATTAATGAGTAAACAATTGGCTGCATACATTTCATCTTGGGGAACAAGAATTTTATTGAATGAAATGAATGCGGGATGAGAAAATAATTCTTCAGTCACCAATAAATTATTATTCCCAATGTAATTCACAATTGTTTTAAGATGTAATGCTGCCGTAACCGGAATCACAGTGTACTGATAACTATATTTTGAAAGAATGCTACCAAGCTGATGCGCACCATCTTCATTCGTGCGATCAGTGAGCCCGATGTAAAAATGTTTTTCTCCGTAAGGAGTCCCTCGGACTATTTGCATTACATCACCGCCTTCCAATGTGCCGGGCGATTGAATAAATTCAAGTTTCTTAAATTTTTCAAGCACAGGAATCATCGAAACAATTTCATCTCTTCGTGATTGCGCACCAGGATTAGTGATCACTGCAACTTCATCTGCAATTACAGCCGCGTCTTCAGTAAAACAACTATCAGGAAAATTTTCATCGGCAACTAACTCAGCTACTTCAAGCCCGCAAGATTTTAATGCATTGATATAAGCAGCATGTTGTTGCAATGCTAAATTAAAATCGGGTTTACCAAGATTAGATGTGGTAATTCCATCTGCAAAACGGGAGCACAATTTTTTTGTAATGGCTTTTGTAAACATGGTGGTGAAGATATAATTTGAATTGAAGTAACTGAGTAGCTGAGTGCTTTTGAAATCTCAACAATAAGATCATGAAGAAACAAGACATCGTTACCGGAACGAATAATTTTCTTTGCAACATTTTTTTAGTTTCGTTGCATAAAAAATTCATCATGGCTAAAGTTAATTGGGAAGAAGCGGTAAAACCACTCCTGAAAAAATACAAAGGCAAACAACATCCGCTTGAATACAAAAGTATTTACCAACTTCTCATTATGGTGGTGCTGTCTGCCCAAGATTCTGATAAGAATATTAATCAGGTTGCTCTTAAATTATTTGATGCCTATCCTGATATGACTGCTCTTTCAAAAGCATCGCCCGAAGATTTGATTCCATATATCAGCAAGGTTCGCAACTTTGGAAATAAATCTAAGTGGCTGATAAAAACTGCGCAGCAAATCGGGAGCGATAAAAATATTCCGATCACCATGGATGGACTTACTGCGCTATCGGGTATCGGGAGAAAATCTGCAAACGTGATCCGGCGAGAAGCAGGGGAAAAACCTGAAGGTGTTATCGTTGATTTACATGTGGTACGTGTAGCTCCGCGATTGGGAATTGCAACAGGTGATGATCCTAAAAAAATTGAATTACAAATAATGGAAGCCATCTCTCAAAAACTTTGGGATGCAGGAATGGCAATGAGTTTTTTAGGAAGAGAAATTTGCAGACCAACCAATCCTAATTGCCCCGAGTGTGTGATGAATGGTGTTTGCAAATATTATAATGGGGGAAAGTAGAGTTGTGTTTCTTATTTCTCTTTAAGAGAGAGAACTGAATTTGCAATTTTAATATTGAACTTATTGCACACTAAAGAAAAATCACTATCGTATGTTGCAATGCTTGGGATAGCGTTTTTACTTGCATTTGCTATAATTAATGCATCATTAGGAAGTAAATTAAACTCACCCATTAATTCCACCGACAATCTTATTTCTGGTTCCGCAATATTCAGATAACTGAACTGGGAAATAAATTCAAAAGGTGAACTTGTGTTCTCAAGTGTTTTCTTAATCTCCCTATTCTCTTTGATTGATAATGGAGATTTTCCACCACCATGCGCGAGAAAGTGAAAAATAAATTCGCTGGCAACAATTGTATTGTAGAAAATTTCAAAATCACTATTAATAAGATGATCAAGTAATTCGGTTTGTGATCCTTTAATGTATTCAATAAGGATGCAACTATCAATGAAAATTTTATTGCTCATACCACGCACCTTCATTAATCTTGTAAGAAGAGTTTTTAAAGATGCCTTTGAACCTTAAGATGGTTTCAATTCGAAGTTGCTTTTTCAAATCAACATGTTCCTGTTCTTCTAATGGTGAAATAGTAACTTCTAATTCTTTGTTTTGAAAATCAAAGGGAAGATCAATCACTAATTTTCCATTAGAGGATTTTTCAATTCTTCGAATCACATTCATAGCTTTTTATTTTTATCAAAATTAGAAAAAAATTTAGCACAAGAACCATTTGTTATTTAGCATCATTTTAAAATAGTATAGCTCTAAAATTTCTTTATCATTCCATCGCCTTCCCAACAATCTCTTCTTGTTCCTTCGCATGCAACTTCGAATAACCGGTTGCTGCCGCTGCACTTGCTTTTCTGGTAATGCCGTAAAGTTCTTTATCCTTTAATTTCCAATTCATTTTTAAAAACCCATAAGCGCCCATGTTGTAAGGTTCTTCTTGCACCCAAATAAAATTTGCTGTTTTATATT
>JBKJNS010000117.1:0-4458 GCA_046593455.1 Chitinophagales bacterium
AACATGCAAAAATGAAAACAGATAAAACAGAAACTTCAAAAGAAGAATTAAATTAAAAAAAGGATTATACAATTGCCAGGGGATTAAATATTTGCTATGATTTTTAAATAAATAAATTGAGTACCATGACAAAAATTACTATCAATATAGATACGGATGACGGTGAACCCAAGGTTGCCACTGTCACTGAAAATCCTGTTATAAATATTCCAAAAGCAGAAACTACAAAAGAAGAAACTCCGATAAATAAACCGAAGGAAGAAATTCTAGTAGAAGAAAAAAAAGAGGATTCTCCAAAAGAAGAAAAGAAGGATGAATCTTCGGAGAAAGAGGATTCGGAAAAAATGGATATGACAGCAGAGGAACATGCAAAAATGAGTGCGGATAAAACGAAACCTTCTGAAGAAAAATCTGCAAAGGAAGAATCTTCAAAAACAGACCACTCAAAAATGAATATGACTGCTGAAGATCATTCAAAAATGCAGCACGGTAATGCACCGATGGGACATGCAGGACATGACCATCACAAAATGATTGCAGATTTTAAACTGAAATTTTTTATTGCTCTCGGCATCACTATTCCCGTGATGGCTTTGTCTCCGATGCTGCAAAAATTAGTTGGTGTAAACTGGCAGTTTGCTGGTTCACAATATATTTCATTTGCGCTTTCATCAATAGTTTTCTTTTATGGCGGTTTACCTTTTCTGAAAGGATTTTGGAACGAAGTAAAAAGCCGCACACCCGGAATGATGATACTGATTGCAGTTGCAATTTCGGCTGCATATATATATAGTACTGCAACAGTGTTTGGTTTAAAGGGTGAAGATTTTTTCTGGGAGATGACATCATTAATTTCCATTATGCTTCTCGGACATTGGATTGAAATGAAATCCATTGCAGGAGCATCGCGTGAATTAGAATTGCTTGTACAGTTGATGCCCGATGTTGCGCACTTAATAAAAGGAAATGAAACAAGTGATGTAAAAACAGATACGCTAAAAGAAGGTGATGTAATTCTTATTAAGCCCGGAGAAAAAATTGCCGCTGATGGAATTTTAAATGAAGGAGAAAGTTATGTGAATGAATCCATGCTCACAGGAGAAAGTGTTCCGGTAAAAAAATCTGTTGGTGATAAACTGATTGCAGGCGCTTTGAATGGCGAGGGTTCATTGAAATTAAAAGTAAGTCACGCCTCGAAAGATTCTTATCTCTCGAAAGTAATTAAGCTGGTTGACGATGCGCAGAAATCAAAATCAAAAACACAATTGCTTGCTGATAAAGCCGCGCTTATTCTCACCATCATCGCATTGACATTAGGTTTCGGAACATTTGCATTCTGGATGTTCGCAGGTCAATCAATGCAATTTGCAATCGAACGAATGGTAACAGTGATTGTAATCAGTTGTCCTCATGCACTCGGTTTAGCAGTGCCGTTAGTGGTTGCAATCTCCACTTCGCTTGCTGCAAAAAATGGATTGCTGATTAAGAACAGAACTGCATTTGAAAATTCAAGAAAGATTACCACGCTCATTTTTGATAAAACAGGAACACTCACCATCGGAAAATTTGAAGTGGCAAGAATTAAATCGTTGCAATCAGGTTTTAATGAAAAGGAAATCATTCGCATTGCAGCAGCATTAGAACAAAATTCAGAACACCCTATTGCGACCGGGATACTTGCCAAAGCAAAAGAATTCTCCCTTACAATTCCTAAAGTAAATAATTTTAAAGCTATCACAGGAAAGGGAATTGAGGCAGAGGTAGAAGGAAAAAATATCAAAGTAGTAAGTCCCGGTTATCTCAAAGAAAACAAAATTTCATTACCCGAAAATTATGCAAGCAGCAATGCCGAAACTATTGTATTCGTAATTATAAATAATCAATTGGCAGGATACATTTCATTGGCAGATAAAATAAGACCGGAATCTGCTGAAGCAATACAAACGCTTCACGACAATAATATCAAATCCATTTTGCTCACCGGTGATAATGCAACTGTTGCAAAAAGTGTAAGCGATGAATTAAAGATGGATGGATTTTTTGCAGAAGTTCTTCCGCACCAAAAATTAGAAAAAATAAAAGAGCTGCAAGCCAAAGGAGAATTTGTTGCAATGACCGGTGACGGTGTAAACGATGCACCCGCATTGGCACAAGCCGATATAGGAATTGCAGTTGGCAGCGGCAGCGATATTGCAGCAGAAACAGCAGGAATAATTTTAGTGAACAGCAATCCGAAAGACATTGCAAGTTTGGTTTTGTTCGGCAAAGCAACTCACCGAAAAATGATACAGAATTTAATTTGGGCAACCGGATACAACGTAGTTGCATTGCCACTTGCAGCAGGTGTTCTTTACAATTGGGGAATCATGTTAAGCCCGGCAGCCGGCGCAGTATTGATGAGTGCAAGCACTGTAGTAGTTGCTATCAATGCAAAACTTCTAAAAATAAAATCATAACCTTTAAAATAGTTCTATCAAATGAAAAAATCAATCATCATCATCACCATGCTCTTTATAGCTTCTTATGTCTATTCGCAAGACATGGAAAATATGCCGGGGATGAAAACATCTGAAAGCAAGCAGATAGATTCTTCCTCCTATACTTGTCCCATGCATCCTGAAATACATTCTACAAAACCGGACAATTGCCCTAAGTGCGGAATGAAATTAGAAAAGGACAGTTCGCATAACATGCACATGGATAAAGACAAATCAATGGATACGGGCAATATGCAAATGGATAATAAACCCATAGATAAAACAATGGGATATAAATTTATTGAAACCTCAGAACTTCCTCGTACTGTTCGATACGATTTATACATCAGAGATACCATTGTGACTTTCGGAAAAAAATCTAAAAGAGCTATTGCAGTCAACGGGCAGATACCGATGCCAACACTTACGTTTACAGAAGGTGATACCGCAGAAATTTATGTACACAATGAATTGGATGAAGAAACATCCATACACTGGCACGGATTGTTTTTGCCCAACCGCATGGATGGTGTGCCTTTCATGACGCAAATGCCAATTAAACCTCATTCAACTTACATCTATACATTTCCCATTGTTCAACATGGCACGCATTGGTATCACAGTCATTCCGGATTACAGGAACAAATAGGCATGTATGGAGTTTTCATCATGAATAAAAGAAAGGAATGGAGCATTCCAACCATACCGATAGTGCTGAGCGAATGGACTGACATAAAACCGGAAGAGGTTCACCGTAGCCTAAGAAGTGCCACTGATTGGTTTGCTATAAAAAAACATACTACACAAAGCTATGGTGAAGCTATCAGTACAGGACATTTTAAAACCAAAGTCACTAATGAATGGAAGCGCATGAATGCGATGGATGTTAGTGATGTGTATTATGAAAATTTTTTAATCAATGGAAAAAATCAAAATGAACAACCGCAGTTTAAGGCAGGCGATAAAGTAAGGTTACGTATAGCCAACGGAGGGGCATCAGATTATTTTTGGCTGAGTTATGCAGGGGGAAAAATAACAGTAGTGGCAACAGATGGTAATGATGTGGAACCGGTGGAAGTGGACAGATTGATTATTGCAGTTTCCGAAACTTATGATGTGGTGGTACCAATTCCTGAAAATAAAAGCTATGAATTTTTAGTAACCCCCGAAGACCGCACCAGCTCAGCTTCTCTTTGGTTAGGCAAGGGAGAAAAAGTAAAGGCAACAAAATTGCCTAAGCTAAAATATTTTGCAGGAATGAAAATGATGAATGAGATGATGGATATGAAAGGAAATATGATAGAAATGGAAGGAATGGTAATGAACAGTCAGGTAATGGATATGAACATGGTAATGTATCCCGAAATTACAGGCGAAGAAAATCCAAAGAAGGAAATGAAAGACATGAAGAAAGATACTATGCCTATGGACAAAAAGCAGGGACATGATATGCACAACATGCAAATGCCTAACAATAATAGTATGCAGGGAATGAATATGGAAGCTGAAAGTGGTGATATAGTTACACTTAATTATACCATGCTTAAAGCAACCGAAAAAACTACTTTACCTGATGGTCCCTGGAAATATTTACAATTTGATTTAACAGGAAACATGAACCGTTATGTATGGAGCCTTGACAATAAAGTGGTTTCTGAAAGCGATAAGATTATGATTAAAAAAGGTGAACGGCTGAGAATTGTTTTATTCAATAACAGCATGATGCGGCATCCGATGCACCTGCATGGTCATGACTTCAGACTATTAAACGGACAAGGAGAATATGCTCCCATGAAAAATATCATTGACATTATGCCAATGGAACGCGATACCATTGAATTTTTTGCTGGTGAAGATGGTGGCGACTGGTTTTTTCATTGTCATATTTTATATCACATGATGAGCGGTATGGGCAAGGTTTTTTCTTACGATAATCCGCTGATTGATAAGACCGATATTACCAATCCTAAAGTTGCAAAGA
>JBKJNS010000216.1:0-10647 GCA_046593455.1 Chitinophagales bacterium
AAGAATTATTTAGTGGTAACAAAAATAACTTTCGATTCTTGTAATGAAATTATACTTTGAAGATTGAATCGCAAAGGCATGATAAACCAATACCTTACTCATCTTTACATGGATTAGAGAGTCTGAATTTTTTTGTTGGGAACTGAATTTAATTCTTCACCAACTTTACCACTACTGTTTCAGTTTCATTCACCATTTGAATAAAATAAATTCCAGAACTCCATTTATCAATATTGATTTGATGTAACTCGCTTGCAGTAAGTTCAACATTATAAACAACCTGTCCGCTCGCATTCAAAACCGATAATGTACTTGCTGATGATGCAGGATTTCTGATTGCAACTATATTTGTTGCCGGGTTAGGGTAGATTGAAATTGGAAAATAATCTAAAGGAACTGTTTCCACCGCTGTAGGTTCCGTAATTACAGTGAGCGCATCATTTGTTTTTACAGCATCATTGTAATCAAAATAAATATCGGCATAAGTTGAAATGGAATCATTTAGTAATAGCCCTGAACTGGGTTTAATCTTATAGCGCACAAAACCATGGCTTTCAATTTCATTCACATTACTATCGGGTAAGTGAATATTTGCAAAACTAAATTCAAGCTCACGCGTGAACTGATTCAAAGTGATTTCAACAGGATCTGAATTATCAATCAATACAAATGAACTGAGATCAACATACTGCGATAATGGATTCACTACCTTAATATTGAAAGCAGTATCGTTCCCTGTATTTTGAAAACGAATGATGTAATTAAGTTCGGGTGGATTCGAAGTTTCGGAAGAGAGAATAAAACCACGATCAACAGAAATTTCGTTGGGGTCCTTTGACGCTTTAACCGTATCGGTTGAATGACAGGTATCGTTAAAAACAACTGGATCCAAAGAACCGAGGCTCGCAACTATTGCAGAAGTTTCGACTAACTGGCCGAACTGCGCTGTGTTTGCAACTAAAAATGTAATTAGAATTTCATCGGAAGAACAGCCTTCGATTGTTGATAAAGGAAATACAAGTTCGTTGTTTGTGATAGTAGTAGGTTGAACATTAGAAGAGGTGAAACTCATTTTAGAGGGATCAAATGATAGAGATATAAGTCCGTCCGTTGAAAGTGTACCCAAGTTAATAATATGCGTAGCATACTGGGATGATTGACCGGCTCTCAAAATTGAAGCACTTGTTATTGTTGCTGATAAATCAGCAAAATCATAACTCGCTGTTATTGCAAAATTGTTTTCATTGCCTGTTAATCCCGCATCTGTATTAAAATGAATTTCCCGATTTTCGGGTAAGGATTCATAAGCATTCCAAAGAGGGCTTGCAATAGACACCGAAAAGTCTCCTGAATCAGTAACCGGGATGGTGAAGGAACCGTCACTTTTTGTAAAAGCGAGTTTGCCTGTAGTAGCTTCTTGAATTAGCATGTTTGGAGCTGAGATATCGAGGTTATCGAAAATTCCATTCTTATTAAAATCATAGAAAACAGAGCCTGTAATAAGATTGTAATCTGTTAAAACTTTCATTACCCAATAATCTGTATATCCGTAACAACCATCATCTTTATCGCCGCAGTTTCCAGAGATGGATGTGCCGGTTATGATTATATTTCCATCCTTTGTTTGAAAAGCAGCTCCACCGTAATCATCAAAACAGCCACCAATAGTTGACTGCCAAATCAATTCTCCTTCAGCATTTAATTTAAGCATCCAATAATCGGTGCCCCCATTTGAAGCCTCGGTCTTTTCTACTCCCCAGAAATCGTCGGAATTAGAATTACCCGATACTAAATAATCCCCATTGGCAAGCTCAGAAATGCTTTTCAAAGTATCACTGTATGCACCTGAAATTGTGTTGTCCCAAACTACTTCTCCTGCACTATCCAATTTTACAATCCAATAATCATTCAGTTCAACCCATGAATATTCAGACTTATCGCCACCCATTGCCGAATTAGAGTAACCACCCAAAATATAACCACCGTCATGTGTTTGATGTGCGACCGATAAAACATCTTCTCCTAATGCTACAATTGTATTTTCCCATTCAATTTGACCATCACTGTTCAATTTGATCACCCAATAATCCATTCCATTACCATCTTCAGATTTATCGAAACTTGCATCACCATAGCTGGGATTGCTGCCAATAATATAACCTCCATCACTTGTTTGCTCAATGGATGAAATGAAATCGTTTGAGGAAGTTCCAATCGAATTTTGCCATTGCATATTTCCATCAGCATCACATTTGATCATCCATAAATCGAAGCCTCCCATTATGGGCTCTAATTTATCTCCGGTACTATTTGAATTAGAAATACCTCCAATAAAAAAGCCACCATCATTTGAATTGGTGATGGCATAGGCATAATCATTTCCTGTCCCTCCATAAGATTTATCCCACAGCAGCGCACCTGATTCGTCTAATCTAACAACCCAATAGTCATCTGCTCCTTTGCTCGCTGAAGATTTATCACTTGTGCTATCAGATAAGCTGGAGCCGGCAAGCAGATAATCACCGTCAGCGGTTTGAGTTAAGGCGAACAGAAAGTCATTCTTATTTCCGCCAATTTCTTTTTGCCATTCAACGTTGCCGCTCTCCGAAATCTTTACAACCCAAAAATCTGCATAGCCTTTCGAG
Source organism: Chitinophagales bacterium (assembly GCA_046593455.1). GTDB lineage: Bacteria > Bacteroidota > Bacteroidia > Chitinophagales > UBA10324 > JAJAYG01. The sequence goes on from JBKJNS010000216.1 coordinate 2,646, forward strand.
TCTACTGTTTTGTTACCCGATATACCTGAATAAGAATAACCACCAACAAGAATTCCGTTGTCAGACGTGGCGATGCTACAGGTTTGATTGTCGTAGTTGATTCCGCCTATTGTCTTTTGCCATTCTATAATTTCCTGAGAAAATGTTAGGAGCGAAGAAAAAATCAAAGCGCAGAAAAGGAAAAGTGTTTTCATGGTGAAGATGTTTACACCAAAAATAATAATAAATAAACTGGATTGGAAAAAATAATTGAATGGATAAATGCTGCGGAGATTATTTGTAAAAAGAAGAAGTGAACCGAATTCCGGATTTCACTTATTTCAATCCCAACTCCTTCTTCTGCTTCTCATCAATATCCGATTGCCGATTTGGAAAAATACCTATCAGAAATATGATTATGTCCTGAAAATTTTTAGGTAAGCATCGAAAATAAAAATGCGGTCTCTGGCGGCACCGGTAATTTCTTTTACAATACCTGCTTCTTCAAATGTTGTAATTAAAATACCCGATGTTTTGTGTGTTAGATTTAACGACTTGCTAATTTGGTTAGTGGTAGTTGCAGGGTGTTTGAAAAGATAGTTCAATAGTGGAATTGCATTCGTTGTTTTCTTTCCCATTAGCATTACTTTATCTTCAAGCAAGCGCTCTTTCAAAGTAACTATTCTTTTCAATGTACTGATTGCACCTTCTCCAGTTTCAATTACTCCGCTTAAAAAAAACACAAGCCATTGACGTAAATCACCGTGTGTTCTCACTCTCATCAGGTTGTCGTAGTACAGTGTTTTGTTACGTTCAAAAAAATCTGACAAGTATAAAAGTGGTTTGCTGAGTTTTCCATTGCTGACTAAATACAGTGTAATTAATAATCTCCCAACTCTTCCATTGCCATCAAGAAATGGGTGAATAGTTTCAAACTGATAGTGCGCAATTGCAATTCTTACAAGATGAGGTACGTGAATATTTCTGTTATGAAGAAATAATTCCATGTCGCTCATTAACTCATCAACATGTTCATGAGATGGTGGAATAAACACAGCGTCTTTTAATCCGCTTCCGCCAATCCAATTAGGGCTTCTTCTAAATTCGCCTGGAGTTTTGTGTTTACCCCTAACACTTTGTAATAATTGTTGATGCGCTTTTTTTATAAGGCGATTTGACAAAGGAAGTTTTTTCAATTCCTTGATTGCATCATTCATTGCTGCAGTGTAGTTTATTACTTCAAGGTGATCGTTCTTTCTTTCAGGGGCCAAATCGCTTTCTTGCATAAACGCTTCCTGCATGGTTGTTTGTGTGCCTTCAATCTTACTTGAAACAACCGCCTCTTTGGCAACATAAGCCCGAATGAAAACATCCACATCAGGAACCAAACCAGCATAAGCATTTAATTCACCCAAAATATGAGAGGCGCTTTCAAGTAATTCATTCAATTCAGAATCAGCCCAATGAAAATCATGGTTGATTTTTTCAGGAAGAAAATTACGATACCCTATTGCCTGTATCCAAGTTCCTGATTTGAAGTCATTGACATCCATGCGAATTGAGTTAGTAGTGCAAAAGTAAAATAAGAAATCGAGTTATTTTACTTTAAGCCATCAAAGTAAAATAACGAACAATCTTATTTTACTTTGTTAAGAGCATAGCTAAATAAACGTTGGTTGTCAAAGAGTTACAATCCCAACTCCTTCTTCTGCTTCTCATCAATATCACTCGGTGCATCGAGCATCATATCTCTGCCCATATTATTTTTGGGGAAGGCAATGAAGTCACGAATGCCTTCCTGATTTGCAGTTACCATAGAGCAGAAGCGATCGAAGCCGAAAGCAATTCCACCGTGTGGCGGAGTGCCATATTCAAACGCATTGAGGATAAAACCAAACTTGTAATCGTATTGTTCTTTTGACATTCCCAATGCAGAAAACATTCTTTCTTGATTTTTTCTATTATGAATGCGAATGGAACCGCCGCCCAACTCAACACCATTCATTACAATATCATACGCATTGGCTTTTACTTTTCCGGGATCTGTTTCTAAAAACATATCATCTTCCTTTCTCCATGAAGTAAAAGGATGGTGCATAGCATTCCATCTTTTTTCTTCTTCATCAAATTCCAATAAAGGAAAATCCAAAACCCAAAGTGGTTTAAATTCTTCTTTGCTTCGAAGACCTAATCTGTTTCCCATTTCTAACCGCAATTCACTCAATGCTTTTCTTGTTCGGGAGGTTTCTCCTGCGAGAATTAAAATTAAATCGCCTGCTTTGGCATTAAATTTCTCTGCAATATTTTTTAAATCTTTCTGCGAATAAAATTTATCTACCGAAGATTTGAATGTTCCATCAGCATTCAACTTGATGTACACCAAACCATTTGCTCCGAGCTGCGGTCGCTTTACAAACTCTGTGAGTTCATCTAATTGCTTGCGCGAATATTCAGCGCAACCTGTTGCACAAATTCCAATTACAATTTCGGCATCATCGAATACTTTGAAGCCAGTTGGGAAAATCATCACACTGTTCTTCCTCACCCCCTGCCCCTCTTCGAAGGAGAGGGGAGTGTTCTCGCGCAAAGCCACAAACTTCATTTCAAATCTAATGTCTGGTTTATCATTGCCATAATACCGCATTGCATCATCATAACTCATGCGCGGAAAATCGGGCAGCTCAATTCCTTTTACTTTTTTGAAAACATTTTTTACAAGTCCCTCAAACATTTGCAGCACATCTTCACGCTCTACAAAAGCCATCTCGCAATCAATTTGTGTAAACTCGGGCTGGCGATCGGCTCTTAAATCTTCATCACGAAAACATCTTACAATTTGATAGTAACGATCGAAGCCGCTTACCATCAGCAGTTGCTTAAATGTTTGCGGAGATTGCGGCAGCGCATAAAATTGTCCGGGATTTAAACGTGAAGGCACCACAAAATCTCTTGCGCCTTCGGGAGTTGATTTAATAAAGTGGGGTGTTTCAACATCAGCAAAACCTTGTGCATCCAAATATGCGCGCACTGCTTTAGCCACTTGGTGGCGCTTCAATAAATTCTGCTGTAAAGGATTTCTGCGCAAATCGAGGTAGCGATATTTCATTCGCAATTCTTCGCCGCCATCGGTGTCGTCTTCGATTGTGAATGGAGGTGTTAGAGAGGTATTTAGTATCAGAATATCTTCCTCGCTAAAAACCCTAACCTCAATCAGCCCTGTCGCCAATTTTGGATTTGATTCTGTCCGATTAAATACAACTCCAGTGAATTGTATTACATACTCTCTGCCAAGGTTGAGTTGATTAAACTTAAGTGCTAACTCCAGACTCCCAGTATAGTTTATTACAATTTGAGTAATTCCATATCTATCTCTTAAATCGATGAACTTGATCAACCCAAAATCACGGATGCGATGCACCCAGCCTGCTAAAGTTACTGTGTTACCTGAATGTTCAATTCTTAATTCACCACAAGTGTGTGTACGATACATAAATCTTCTTAATAATAATTGTTACGATTATTTTAATGGTCGCAAATGTAATTTTAAGTGGGGAGAAAAAACACAATGACTGCATTGAATTGTTGTCTAATTTTGAATCGAACTCATGAAGTCAATTTCAATTCTGCTTTTCCTATTGCTATTAATCATTTCGTGTAAAATATTTTCTCAACCATATTTTCCCGATGGCGGGCATGTATATACTGATGCAGTAGTTCCTCGCATTGATGCTTACATGGATACAGATTCATTCGAGATCATGTACAACGATTTGTATACAGAAACTGAATACACAGCGAAGTTTGTTTTTAATGACGGAACAACAATCGATACGGTTAACAACATTGGCATTCGTGTGCGCGGAAATACCTCGCAGGTGTCGCAGAAAAAATCTTTCAAGATTTCATTCAACACATTTGTTACAGGAAGAAAATTTTATGGTGAAGAAAAATTGCATCTCAATGGAGAACATAATGATCCTTCAATTATTCGCTCCAAACTTTATTGGGAAACATTAGAGAGCATGCAAGTTCCGGGTCCGCGCGCGAACCATGTTGATTTTTACATCAATGGAAATTATTTCGGGCTTTACATCAACGTTGAAAATATTGATGAGCAAATGCTTGAAAGCAGGTTTGGAAATAATAACGGCAATCTCTACAAATGCCTCTACCCTGCCGATTTAAATTACATCAGCAGTTATGCCGATGATTATAAATTCGAAGTAAACGGTCGTCGGGCTTATGATCTTCAAACAAATAAGGATGAAGATGATTATAGTGATCTCGCAAATTTCATTTCCATCTTAAACAATACAGAAGATGCTCAATTGCCTGTAGCATTAGAAAAAGTATTCAACATAAATTCATTTTTGCGTGCTTATACAGTTGATGTAGCAACCGGAAATTGGGATGATTACAGTTACAATCAAAACAATTTTTACCTCTATCATAACCCTGCAACCGGTAAGTTTGAATACATTCCCTATGACACTGATAATACTTTTGGTATTGACTGGTTTGGTATAGACTGGGGAACAAGAGATATTTATTCATGGTACAATAACTCACTCAACATTTCATTGGTAAAAAGAATTTTTGGTATTCAGGAATATGTTGATCGCTATACTTTTTTTATGAATGAATTAAATCAAGGTTTAGGTGATACCACTAATATTTTCCCCATCATAGATTCTATTCTGCCTAAAATAAAATCTTCGGCGCAGGCAGATACTTACCGAACTTTGGATTACGGATGGAGCTACAATGATTTTTTAAATTCATATACCATTGCACTCGGCGCGCACGTTAAGTATGGATTGAAACCATTTTTTACTACGCGGCACGATCAAACAAATAATCAATTGCAAACAGTGGATGTAATTCCCATCATTAGTAATTTGAATTATGCTCCAAAAATTGTTCATGCAAATGATTCGGTTTTTATTTCTGCCTGGGTTGAAGATGAATTAACTCTTTCATCAGTAATGTTGAATTATAAATTTAATAGCAGCTCCATAAATTCTGTTACAATGTTTGATGATGGATTGCACAGTGATGGTTCACCCAATGATCAGGTTTATGGAGTTGGGATTATTGCACCAAATATTTTTGACACCATTTTCTATTCGGTAGAAGCAACAGATATTAATTCACAAACTGGCCGAGAACCGCGCGAAAATTTTTATTCAACTGTTGTAGTACCGATTCCTCATTTGGTTTTTAATGAAGTGATGGCTTCTAATACAACAGCAGTCAGTGATGAGTTTGGTGAGTATGATGATTGGGTTGAAATTTATAATGCCGATTCATTTTCGGTTTCTCTCAATGATAAATATTTAAGTGATGAAAAAAATAACTCAGATAAATGGAGATTGCCCGATGTTGAAATTCCTGCTCATAGTTTTGTTTTAATTTGGTGTGATGAACAAACATCGCAGGGGAAATTTCATGCAAGTTTTAAATTGAAGGCATCGGGCGAACATATTTTTTTGAATGAAGTGCAGGGAACTTCATCACTCTTGCTTGATTCAGTTGCATGGGAAAATCAAATCACAGATGTTTCAATCGGTTGTTTCCCCAATGGTGTTTTGCCAATCATCACACTCGAAGCGCCAACACCCGGTTATTCAAATTTAAATATTGGAATTGAAGAGCATGATTCATCATTTCTTTTTGTTGCAGTTTACCCAAATCCTTTTTCCGAAAATCTGATTTTAAATTTAGTTGTTTCTTCATCACAGAAAATTCAATTTCAACTGCTTGATGTGGTTGGAAGAAACACATTCTCACAGAGTGTTTCTGCAACAGAAGGAAATAATCAGTTTACTATTTCAAAAAATACGCTGCGCAATCTTACGACAGGAGTTTATTTTCTCAAAGTTTCATCAATGAATGATTCTAAGGTTTCTTCATTCCATAAAATAATCAAGCAATAAATTAAGGCACTATGCAAAAAAAAGTTTTTGCTGCAATCTTAATGTTCTCAATTCTAACTACAGCGCATGCGCAAATTTTTACACTCTATTCATCGAGGTGGGTTGATGTAAATCAAAATCATCGAGCAGAATTCCCTCAGTGATTTATATCGACAGTACAAAAATTACTGTGGAACAAGGTGAATCACATTTGTATTTAGATGTAAAGAACAGCAAGCGAATGGAGAATGATTTCTATTACACAGTTCTTAATTACAATGATGAAGAATGCAGCGCACTTTTTTCTCCCGAGCAAATGACCTTTGATTATCAGTCGGGCGATTTTCATTTAAAATATTTTATTGATTCAGTTCAACGAGCACATGAAGATGAAATTGCTACTGAAGAAACGGATGAGGCAAGCGACTCAACAGCAGATGAAGATTCTGTAGTAGTTAAAGAAGACACTAAAATTTATTTAAGTGCCGAAGTGGCTCCGGAATTTCCGGGTGGCAGCGATGCGATGAAAACATGGTTGACTGAAAATGCAAAATATCCTGTTGCTGCAAAGCGCGATAAAATTATGGGGCAGGTTGAGGTTACAGCAGTAATAGAAAAAAACGGATCACTGAGTAATATACAAGTGAAACATGATATTGGTGGCGGATGTGGTGCAGAAGCAATTCGCATAATCAAACAAATGCCTACTTGGATTCCCGGTCAGATCAAGGGAGAAGATAAAAGGGTGAAGGTGATGATTAAGGTTTTCTTTCCGCCTAAGTGATAAGAGTCAGATTAATAATTCTTCAATAATCATAGTGATATTTACAAGATGCAATGATGATACATTCATTAGTGACTTTATAAATCAACCGATGCTCATCATTAATTCTTCTTGACCAATACCCTTTCAAATTATATTTTAATGCTTCAGGTTTGCCGATGCCTTTAAAAGGATCACGGAGAATGTTACTTAATAATTCGCCAATCTTCAATGCAATTTTCGGATTTTCTTTAATCCAGGTTTGGTAATGCTGAAATGCAACTGCATCAAATTGAAGTCTTCTCATTACAATTTGCGGGGATCCACTTCAATAAGACCATCATTTTTTTCAACCCGCTCTATAGCTTCAAGTAAATGTCTTTTGTTAGCCTCAGTACTCAAAAGATAATCCGTTTCATCCTGCTCATAAACTAATATTTTAATTTCCTTATGAGGATAAAGAGCTCTGAGTTTTTCTAAAAGATCCATATCAAGATCATCTGTGTTTACACGAAATGTTGAAGACATAACAGCTATTTTCTACAAAGTTAGATAACAATTTTTGCTTATTGAGGTTGGTATATTTAAGAGTAAAATTTTCCTTCCGCCAATCTGGTTTCCAAATTTATTCTGGGTTCGCTTTCATTTCATCCAACATTCCCTTCACAATAAAATACTGTGCAAGAATGTAAGTAAACATAATTAAGAATGATGCTGAAGGAATTGGCTGAGAAAATTTATTGATTGCTAACAACGAATCACTCAGCATAAAGAAAATTGCACCGGCAAAAACTTCCTTAAAACTTAATGAAGAAACTTTTCCATATCGATTGAGTGCTGCAATTCCCATCATGAGTATTACACACATGTAAACAATCACGGGCACAAGCATATCTCCCAAACCATGATAGGTGATTGAAAGAATAATTGCTGCGTAACCAAAGAATAACAAAATAATCCAAGGATGTTTTCTTAGAACCCCCTCCGGCTCCCCCTTAACAGGGGGAGAGTTGCTGACGCCTGATCTTGTTCGCAGCGTAAATGAAAAGACGTATGCAATATGTGCAAGTAGAAAACACACCAAACCAATGAGAAAATAATTTGGATTCATTTCCTGAAATAATAAAGTTACATCGCCAAACCATGAAAAAATAAGGGCTGCGTAAACAAATTTTATCTGTGGATTTTTAATGTTGCGGGTAAGGCGGCTGAAAACGATAAGGAGCGCAATAAGCAATAAAGGTTTTGTAAATGTTACAACAGTTTCTGCTCCGCTTCCTGCAACAATTCCTGCAAGATGTAATGCAGCAACAAGAAAAAAGAAAATAAAATGTTTGGGGGAAAC
>JBKJNS010000114.1:0-4760 GCA_046593455.1 Chitinophagales bacterium
TAATAAAAATGCAATTAGAAATGTTGTGAAGAAATTAATTCTTAATATGAACAGCACCAATAACCACGCTCCTAATCTTGTACAAGCAACTGCAGTATAACTAAGCGTAATGTTTAATAATCCAATGGTTAAGAAAAAAAATGCTGTAACTAAAATTCCCCATCTTAATTTCTTTATGGCCGAAGGGAGAAAAAAAAGTTCCCTTATTATAAGGTAAATAAAAAAGCATGCAAATGGAATACAAAAGAAAAACAATACTTCTTCAATCGGCAAGTTTGAAATATATATTCCGGTAATAAAGTCAGCATTGAAACTCCAGATATTATTTTCAGTGAAGAAGTAATCCCAAATCAAAAACCAACATGCGGTGATGAGTATAGATGGAATCACAAACCTCCAATGCCGGTAATATTGAATCCTGCTTTCAAAACTTAAAAGAAGCGGAAAAAGAATTGTAAAAAAATTTATTGCGAGGTAAAGAAGCATTGGATAAATTTATTGCGAACTAATGCTTATTTATAACATAGCTTGTATCTGTTCCACTTCTGATGGTGTACATTTTCCGCTGCTGATTAATAAATCTCCTGCACCCTTAACCATATCGGCATCGTAAATTTTCTTTAGCGCATAAAAGTTTTTAACGATCACAGTTTTGTCTTCCTCAAGGTTTTTTGTATAGCCAAGAAAAGAAGGAACATAATACTGGATGGTGAAACGAAGAAAACGCATCTCGGGATTTAATGGATCCTTTGCAATTGCTTGCGCAAGTGTTTTCATTGACAGATTAAGGTATTCTAACTTTTTATACGGATTAAAAGCATGCTTCGCTATCAATGCTTCTGTTGCTCCTTTATAGGCAAGAAATAGTGGCTCATTTACAGTAATGTTATTTAAAGATTGCAAAAGTTGATCTGCGATTTTAGAATCGTCCAGTGCTTTTCCATAACTAGTTCTTATCTCTTCAATGGTAAATCCATTAGAAATTGAAAAAGAAAAAAGAAAAAAGAAAAGTAGCCTAATCTTTAAAAAAGAGTTCATTCTAAATGAGGTTGAATTTATTTCTGAAATAAGTTTCAGCCATCAAAATTACCTTTTCGCTATCCGCAACGCGAATTCTTTCATTTAATATTCTCGAGGCAGCCACTTTTTTAATTTTGGAAAACAAAGCGAGATAGTAAACATAAGCAAGGTAAACGCCCCCTCTTGAACTCTTTGGCAAAAGCAATATTCCTTTATATGCCAAGTCAAAATCATTCTGAATATCTACCTCAATCTCCTTTTTCTTTTCAGCAGAAAAAGCTTTAAAGTCAACACCAGGAAAGTAAACTCTTCCACGATCCTCAAAATCACTTTGAATATCTCTGAGAAAATTAATTTTCTGAAAAGCCGCACCTAAACTTTTAGCAAATGGTTGAAGGTTGTTATACAATTCTGCATTGCGCTCTGTAAAAACCCTAAGACACATAAGACCAACCACTTCGGCTGAGCCGTAAATATATTCGCTGTAGTATGCCTGATTGTACTTAACATTATCAAGGTCCATCTTCATGCTCGAAATAAATGCATCAATTAATTCACGTTCAATTTCATATTCATTAACCACTTTCTGAAAAGCATGCAATACCGGGTTGAGTGAAATTTTTCTTTCAATTGCCTTGTATGTTTCTGCAACAAATTCATCTAACAAAAGGCGCTGATCAAATTTATAAAAGGTGTCTACGATTTCATCGGCATATCTTACAAAACCATAAATGCCATAGATAGGATTGCGCAACTTTTTATCGAGCGATTCTATTCCTTTTCCAAAGGAAGTGCTGTAGAGATTTGTAATCTCTTTGCTGGTTTTAAAAGCGGATTGCTCAAACAGTTCGAACATAGTTTTCAATTCTTTCGGTTACTAATTTTGAACTTATTATTACCATTGGCAAACCGGTTCCCGGTATAGTTGAGGCTCCGGTATAAAAAACATTTTTATAAACTTCGTCCTTATTTGCCGGCCTAAATCCGCCTACCTGCATCATTCCGTGCGCCAAGCCTAATCCACTTCCTTTGTACAAATTAAATTTCTTCTCCCAATCTAATGGAGTTAAAACAGTTTGAGAAATTGTTTGTTCATGCAAGTTATAATTAATTCGCGAAGAGAGGTCGCTTATAATATTTTTTGTTAATTGCTGTGCATCATCCCAATTACTTTTAAATCTTAAATCGGGAACGGGGCAAAGAATAAAAATATTTTCGCAGCCTTCCGGCGCACAAGCAGGATTTGATTTTGAACTTACGTTTACATAGTAATATGGTTTTTCGGGAGCAACCGAAGTTTTAAAAATCTTATCAGCATACTCTTTAAAGTTGCTGCCTAGAAAATAATTGTGTTGATGCAATTCCGGAATTTTTCCTTTAATACCCAGATAGATCGTGAATGGCGCCAAAGTCCAGTTCATTTTATCCAATTTCTTTTCTGCAAATTTTTTACGCTTAAAAATCCCTCCTCTAAAAGCAGCGGCATCTCCGTTAACAACATAAATGTCGGCCTTCCATTCTTTCCCTTTATCATCAACAAAACCATTTAGTTCACCATTAACTTCAAGTGTCGAAATAATTTCTGTATTGAAATGAAATTTTACTCCACGATCAGTTAGCAGTTTTACAATTGATTCAGTGATCTTATACATGCCGCCTTCTACATTCCAATATCCATCATGTTCAAGCTCCATGTAATTCATTAAAGAATAGACTGCTGGAGTTTGATAAGGTGTTGCTCCAAGGAAAAATGCAACGAGCGAAAAAATAATTTTAACTTCTTCCGAATCAAAATTCTTAGACAATCTCTGCCACATATTGGTAAACATTCCACCAGCATGCTTTATAGGAACCGATGTAAGAGAGAGTGCGTATTGCAGAGGAGATTCAAAATTCTTTTTTACAATACGGTATTCAGTATCGTGAAAAATTTCTTTTGCCTGCGCCAGATACTTTACCAGTTTATTTTTGAAGTCGGGTTCAACCGAGGCAAAAGTTTTTGCGAGATCACCTTTATTTTTATGAATAAGAAATGGATCTTTTCTACCGGCAAAATAAACCGCATATAAAGGATCAAGCGGTTTTATAGTGAAAGGAATTGGAAGTTTTACATCATCAAACAATTCCCTGAATTCGTAACTCATGCTGAAGAATGATGGACCCATATCGAAATCGAATCCATCTTTACTCATTCTGTTTAATCTTCCACCGGGCTGGTGATATTTCTCAACCATCTCAACATCAAAGCCACGAGAAGTAAGCCTTAGTGCAGTAGCTAAACCACCTAAACCGGTTCCAATGATTAAAACTTTCTTATTCTTCATAACTCAATAATAATATTAGTTGCGTCTTAGTTTCGACTGCAATTCCTTTCTTGCAAAAAATATTCTGCTCTTTACCGTTCCAAGTGGTATTCTCATTGCTTCTGCAATCTCATCATATTTATATCCGTTGAAGTGCATAAGAAAAGGCGTTCTAATTGAATCATCAATTGATTCAAGAGCGTTAATTATCTCCTTTGAAATCAACGCAGATTCGCCCAGGTTTGATGCTGTTCGAGAAGACAAATTAGTCATCATTAGCGACTTCTCTTCGTTTACGATCATTCTTTGTTTAACAGTTCTTCTGTAATTGTTGATGAAGATGTTACGCATAATAGTATAAAGCCACGCTTTAAGATTGGTTCCCGAATTAAATTTCTCTCTGTTTACAAGGGCTTTGCATACGGTATCCTGAATAAGATCTTTTGCGTCTTCAAGATCACGGGTTAGTTGGTATGCGAAACCTTTAAGTGTTTTTGAAAGGTTATTAACCTGAAGATTAAATTCTGAATTTGTCATGGTTGTTTGTTTTAATGCTGCAAAGATATATATTTTGTTTAAACTTCCAAATTTATTCTTAAACAAAATAAAAACAGTATTAAACCAATGCACCAGAAAGTTAATTATAGAATCAAATTCTACCCTATGTAAAAAACAAATTGCATGAACCTACCAGCATCTTCTATAAAAGCGGAAAAATAATATTGTTTAACCAAATAAATTAAACAATAAACAAAATAAAATTAGAGCGTAGAAATACAGAAACAAAAAAACTACCCGGCTAAAGCCAGTTTAATTTCATTTGAATTATTTAGGATCTTAACATTCTTGAATGCCCGAAGTTTTTTAGAATGAAGCACTCTGAAACCGGTAAGAAATATTGTTTGAAGATTTAATGTTTGAGATAACCTGGTTACATAATCAAGAATATTTTTTTCATGCGGCCGTTGCGTAAAAATGCTGAAAACAAACTGCGGTTTAAAAAGATCTGCGGCAGCAAAAACATCTTTTAACGGCACGTTTTGCCCGAGATACATTACATGATACTTATGCTTTTTAAGAAAATAGTCGAAGTACAATAAGGACAGTTCATGAAATTCATCTTCAGGCAAAAACAAGAGAGCCTTGCCCACATGCTCTGTAGGTGTTTGTTTAATTTTATCAATGTGAACGATGATCTTCTGCCTTATCAGGTTGGTTATAAAATGTTCTTGCGCCGGATTAATTGAACCTGTTTGCCACATCACCCCAATCTGTTGCAAGAAAGGGAAAACAATATTTTCAATGGTATCCTCAAACCCGAGTTGTGCAATATTTACATTTAACACTTTCTCAAAATCAAATTCATTAAGATGAACCATTGCAGCAATCAATGCATTGATTGCTGCAATGGTTCATCTTAATGAATTTGATTTTGAG
>JBKJNS010000427.1:0-4093 GCA_046593455.1 Chitinophagales bacterium
AGAAAGAATTGCTTGGATAAAATAATTCTCCCGCACCCCGAGTACTCGGGGTGCGGTCAAATGAACTTAGCATTGCATCACTGAATTATTTTATTTTCGCTTCACAATAAAAAAAAATGTCGCCCACTTTAAGCAAGCATTATGCCTCGCACTATACCATCACTGATTGGGAAAACTGGAAAGACAAATGGGAATTGATTAATGGGGTTCCCTATGCCATGTCGCCTGCGCCAAGTCCTTATCATCAAAGAGTGAATGATAATATACTTGCAGAATTAAGAAGAGTTCTTAAGTCGTGTAAACAATGCCGCCAATACATGCCGATTGATTGGGTGATTGATAATGATACCATTGTTGAACCCGACGTACTGGTTGTTTGTAAGGAGATAAAAGGCAAGCATCTTGATTTTGCACCCGAACTTATTTTCGAAATTCCTTCACCTTCCACGGCCGAAAAAGACCGCGAGGTAAAATCAGTTTTATATTTTGAACAGAAAGTAAAATACTATGTGATTGTTGATGCAAAAAAATTAACCGCAGAAATTTTTGTGTGGAATAAAACCGGATATGCAAAAACAATTGCAGTTCAAAATTCAAAATTTACTTTTCAGTTGAGCCACTGCCTTATTAACTTCAACTTTAAAAATATTTGGGATTGAAATGTATTCGCATCACAATTTTTCTATTTGCTTTTTTTCTTTGTAAAGAAAATCTAACTGCGCAATCATCTTTCAATCGCTTCCTCACTCCTTCCGATACTTTTGATAAACACAGAACGCTGCTTGTTGCCGGTTCATGGGCTACTATTTATACTGCATCAGTAATTGGATTAAGCACTGTGTGGTACACTGATTATGAGAAAACATCTTTTCATTTCTTCAATGATAATGGCGAGTGGTTACAGATGGATAAAGCCGGTCATATTTACTCTGCTTATTTCCAAAGTGTACTTACAACGAATGCTTTGCAGTGGACGGGCACGAGTAAAAACAAATCAGCGATCTATGGTGCAGCAACGGGATTTGCTTTTCAATCCACATTAGAAATCTTTGATGGTTTCTCTGCTGAGTGGGGCGCATCTACGGGCGATATTTTAGCAAATGCAATTGGATCGGGAATAAGTTTGTCGCAATTTTTATTGTGGAATGAACAGCGCATACAAATAAAATTTTCGGCTCACAATGTTTCTTACACCGATGATCTAAAATCAAGGACAGAAGATTTATACGGAACTTCTTTCGCCGAAAACATTTTGAAAGATTATAACGGACAAACCTATTGGCTAAGCGTAAACCCTGCTTCCTTCATTAAAAAAGAAAATTCAAAATTTCCAAAGTGGCTCAACATTGCTGCTGGTTATGGCGCCAACGGAATGTTAGGCGGCTTTAATAATGTGTGGGAACAAAACGGAGAAACAGTTGACAGAAGCGATGTGCCCAGAGTGCGGCAATTTTATTTGTCGCCCGATATTGATTTCACAAAAATCAAAACAAAGTCAGCAACTTTAAAAACTGTTTTTACATTGCTTAACTTTATTAAATTCCCTGCGCCCGCGCTTGAAATAAATTCAAAGGGTGTTCTAAAATTTCATGCCTTATACTTCTGAAGAAAACAGACAATAGAGTAACTAACTAATTTACTAATACAAATAAACTTATGGCAAAATATATTTTAATGATTGGAGTTTTAATCGCAGAATGTGAAACGAAATTAAATGCCCAGGAAGTAATTCCGATTCAGACCGACAGACCCGACCAAACAGAAACTCCATTTACTGTTCCCGATAACTATTTCCAAATGGAAACCGGTTTTTCATTTGAGCAAACAGACCATTTCACTCAATCTTTTACCGGACCTTCCGCTTTATTTAAGTATGGTATTAATGATCATTTTGAAGTGGGATTAATTACTGAATTAGCAGTTATAAAATCTGATGCAACAATTTATGGTTTTAACCCAATTACTCTTCGCTTCAAAGAAAAGATTAACGATGAAAAAGGAATTTTACCAACTACTTCATTTATCGGATACTTAACAATTCCACAGCTTGCAAGTGATAGTTTTAAAGCAACATACTTTGCACCGGCATTCAGGTTTACAATGCAACACAGCCTATCGGAGAAAATTTCAATTGGCTACAATCTTGGAGCAGAATGGGATGGTGAATCACCCGAGCCGATATTTATTTATACCTTAACAACAGGATATTCTGTTTCAGGAAAAGTGGGCGTTTATGCAGAAGTTTATGGCTTTGTTCCACAATGGTCAAAAGCCAATCATCGGTTTGATTGCGGACTAAATTATCTATTACAACCCAATGTTTTGTTTGATATTTCAGGAGGTGTTGGCCTCACTGATATAGCCCCTGACTATTATGTAGCCTTGGGTTTCTCTTTCAGATTGAAGCACTGAAAGCTTAGAAGCAACTTTAACTTCATGAGTTTTTAAATTAATGCGGTAGTATTTCAGTCAACTTACAATAATGATATTTTCAATTCTTCTTCACTTTTCATTTCCATTATCTTCACAAAAAATTTCACCTTCATGAAAAACAAATTTCTTCTCTTGTTCATTTCCATAATCACAATTACTCTCCACTCCTATTCACAAGACCGAATGACTCCTGAGTTACTTTGGAAACTCGGTCGTGTTTCGGCTGAAACAATTTCACCCGACGGAAAAAATTTGATCTACAGTGTTGCATACACAGATATGGAAGCAAATAAAAGTGAGCGCAATCTTTATTCAATTCCAACCACAGGAGGTTCTCCAAAACAAATAACCAAAACCGAAGGAACAGAATCAAATGTTGTTGCTGCGCCCAATGGAAAAATGGGATTTATTTACAAAGGACAATATTGGGAATCGAATTGGGATGGCACTGCTGCAAAACAAATTACGAAATTAGACGGCGGCGTTTCCAACTTAAAATTTTCGAGCGACGGTAAATATGTTTTGTTTTCGCAGGAAGTAAAAGTGAATAAAACATGGCGTGATAGAAATACCGATCTCACAAAAGCAAGCGCATACGAAGCCGATGATTTAATGTACCGCCATTGGGATACATGGGAAGACGGCAGCTTCAATCATTTATTTTTTGCAAATTATTTTAATGGTGAATTCACCGGCATTAAAGACATTATGAAAGATGAACCTTTCGATTCACCACAACAACCTTTTGGCGGTGCCGAAGATGCTTGCTTTACAGCAACCGGCGATGGAATTATTTATGTGTGTAAAAAACTTTCGGGGAAAGATTATGCTGTTAGCACAAACACTGATCTGTATTTCTACAGTATCTCAAAAGGCACCACGCAAAATCTCACCACCCAACTCAAAGGTTACGATACACAACCTGCTGTTTCAGGAATTCAAATTGCATGGCTGAGCATGGCGCGCGATGGATACGAAGCTGACAAAAACAATCTCTACATCGGTGATCTTTACGGAGGAAGCACAGTGAACATTACCAAAGAATGGGATGAAACGGTTGAATCTTTCCGCTGGAGTAATGATGGTAAGAAAATTTATTTCACTGCGGTAAAAAATGGTACCACACAAATTTTTGAATCATTTTATTCCGATGATCCGCACAGCGTGAAAGTAAATTCGATTAAACAAATTACAACTGGCAGACACGATCTCGGCAGTATGACTGCTGAAGTTGATGGTTGGATGATTGCTTCTAAAACCGATATGAATCACTCGTCAGAAATTGTAAGAGTGAATTTAACCTCTGGAGAAATTCAACCCATAACACAAGTAAATAAAACCATTTACGATGGAATAAAACTGAGTAAGATTGATGAAGTATGGGTGAACACCACCGACGGAAAAAAAATGTTGACGTGGGTGATTTATCCGCCCGATTACGATGCAACAAAAAAATATCCTGCATTGCTTTATTGCCAGGGTGGACCGCAGGCAGCACTCTCGCAATTTTATTCTACACGCTGGAATTTTCAACTGATGGCAGCCAATGATTACATCGTGATTGCGCCATGCAGAAGAGGCATGCCTGGCTTTGGTGCAGAGTGGAATGAACAGATCAGTACAGATTATGGCGGACAAAATTTAAAAGATTATCTGAGTG
>JBKJNS010000453.1:0-4739 GCA_046593455.1 Chitinophagales bacterium
AAATGCCAATTGATAATTCCCGACTGATTGTTGTTGATTGCTGATGAGTGTTTTTAATTCCTTACCCAAAACATCAAAAACTCTTATGGTTACATCGCTTGCTTTATCGAGGGTATAATTGATAAATGAAATTTGAGAAAACGGATTTGGATAAACTGAAATATTTTCTTCACCACTAATATTATTTACTCCGCTTGCAGGATTTTCTTTGTAAGCAGGAAGAATAATATTGTCGAGCCAAACGCAATCGCTTCCATAACTGTAACCTTCATCTTTCTTGTAAGTCCATTCATAAGTATGTGTTCCGGCTGCTACAGAATAAGTATGCGGAGTCCAATCAATATCGCCTGACCAATGTCCTTTGCTTACACCATCAATATTAAATGAAAGTGAATCGTAACCTGCTTCGGAAGAAATTTTTGTTATGAAAGAAATATCATCATCAAAAATTGCATCAATAGTAATTTTTAAAGTGCTTGATTTATTGTTACCAATGGTGCCCGATTTGGCAGCATAAGTTCCTTCATAAACAGTTTGTGATTGTACTGTAAAGTTTGAATTACCTGCAAAGAGCCATTCAAATTTTGTGAAGTCGGCGGTTTCGAAATCTTCAATGGCAGGTGTAACAGTTGAACTGAAATCAAAATCGGAATTGTAAGCTCCTGCGACTAATGAATAATAAAACGGAACATCAATACCATAGGGAGTATTGCTGTAAACGAAAACAGAAAAGGCAGCAGTGGCACTTTCACCGGCATTCAAAATACCTGCCTCCAAAGGAGCGGTAAGCACTTCAACATATTCATTTGATTCGAGTAAAGTTGCAATAGAGTTTAGTGTGGCACTGTTTCCGGAATTATTATTTGTGATACTGATGATTGCATTTTCTCCGGGATCCAAATGCCCGTCATTGTTTCCATTTGAATCATCAATCACAAAACCTGTAACAGAAAGTAGCGGTGCATTTACAGTGATCGAAAAATTTCCGTACCAGCTATTCAACTGATCATCGGTGATGGTGTAAGAAAAATAAACAACGTGTTGATCGGGAATTCCATCTGCAACTGTAAATGCGAATGCATCATTTTGTAATTTCTCAATATTGTTTACAAGGTCACCAAAATTTTGTGAGTTGTCTGTTACGGTAATGAAAGGATCTGTGGTTGCAAGAACTGCGGTTACGTTTTGTGCTGTAGCTAATCCAACATTTTTAAATGAAACATTCAGTGAAATATTTTCATTGAAATCAGCCAATCCATTGTTGTTGCCCAATGCATCAACAATAATGTTTGAGGTATTGATTACATATGGAGATGCCGATTCAACTGCAGCAATTTTTTTTATGTAAGGCACTTTGTTGAAAGCAGTAACTGTTATTGTTACACTATCGGTTGCAACAAGAGGAGGGATGATCACATTTGCAACGCCGCTGCTAACCCATTCTGTTCCCAATATATTTCCGTTTTGTGTGAGTGCAACAAATGCATTTTCAAAATCACAATTCACACTTAAAGAATTTGTTCCAATGGTAATTTGCGGTTCATGGTTTACTGTTAAATAAGTTGGCTGCGCTGTTCTTATCATCAATGAAGGATCACCAAAAACAACCCATGTGTCAGTCATATCTTCACCCGAGTTTCCGTACTCATCATTCATACTGAAACAACCATTGATACAAATGCCTGCGAAACTTCTTGGCTTATTATCAGCATAACTCTCAACAAGAATGGAATTCATTTCATCTTGCCCCTGCATTGGTTCGTCCCAATATTGATTGATGGTTGACATAAAATTATCAATCGAACCGGTAGGTTCGTTTTCATAAACTGCGCGCGCCCATGTTTCAGCAAAACATGTTTGACTTTTAAAATCACCGGTCACACATCCCACAATCCATACGAATGGCCACTTACTAAGATTTGTTAATGCGTTTACATCGCTGTTGTTAAATCCTGTAGTTACAATGCTGGTAGAACTTCCATGCCCTGTGTAATTAATAACGCCTGTGCCTGCATTTACTTTATCAGCAAGATTTTGATCGGTAGGATTTCCAGATGCATCATTACCACCAGCGTGTGTTCCATCATAAAGTTCTGTGATATCCGTGTAAGTGTAAGCAAGCAACTGATCTCTCAATCCGCGTTCATGTTCCCAATCATATTGGTTATCATCACCGGGTCCTTGATCAGATGCAATGCCAACACCTTTGCCGTAATAATTATCGATGATAGGATTCTTTTCATACTCCAATGTTTTATTTACCTGATTGGTTACATCAGCAGCAGTTACAGCAGAAAATCTTCCAACAAAAATTTCCTGATAGTGATCGTTGCCCAAGATGTAACCGTAATCATTATCTGAATCACCAACCCCGCTAACATTACTTGTTTTTACCTGTGCATCATCACCTACCAATACTAAATAGGTGAGCCCATTGGTGTTGTAATAATTTGCCACATAACTTTTTATTGCAGCTGATGTATTGCCGATTGTTGCAACATCAACAAGTTCCGTTTTCATTCCTTCCTGAATTTTCCAATCAACATAAGGCTGTATTTCATCCATAAAATCTCCATCGCAAATCACAAGCATTTTACCATGATCGGGAAGAGGAGTATAACGTGTTCCGTTATTATAATTCAGGAAATGGTTTGAATAGATATCACCGAAGTCTGTCTGAATTTTTTCAATTGGTTTTTTTCTGATCAAAATATTTGAAACTTCTTTCGAATCGTCAGGTGAAGATTTTACAGTAATTTCAGAATATACTCTGAGAGTTTTTGTTACAGGATTGTATTGGAAAGGATAAACGATAATTGTTTGTGCACGATAATCTCTGAGTATATATGGCTCTCTGAGTTCTGTAATATTTTTTGGAAAGAAAGCATCTTGGTCATAAACCTCATTGTAAGTGAAAGGAATTGAAGAAGGGTCAATATTTCTTGTAATCGATCCTTTGGAAGGGGCAACAATTATATTCTCATAATCTTCGTACACGCTTCCTGCAACTTCAACTTTCATTGATGATTGGTCGGGGATAATTATGGATGCAGTAAGTTTTGCAAGGTCGGGAAAGCCGGCCTTAAGTATTTGAGTTCCTTGATCAGTTTTAATAATTACTGCATTTCCTTTGGGAGTTAGAACTGATTGTTCTTCAAACGATCCCACACTGAATTTTACCGAGGTAGTTGTTCCATCATCTGAAAGCAAGATGATACTGGTTTTTTTATTCAGTGATGCTTTTGAAATCGATTGTGCGAAAGTGTTGATTGATAAAAAAAGGACGCCGATAACAGTAAGCACAGACAATTGTTTAACGATGGATTTTATTTTCATGTTGAAAGAATAATATTATGAGTTACAAATTTAATTCAAATTGTTTATCGGGGAGCTGATGGCTCTTAATGATTTTTGTAAAACAAAAAACTCAACCTTCTGTTGAGTTTTTTGGAGCAAAAATTTTTTTCTAATCTAAAGTTCAATAGGTGGCTTTAACAGCCTGGTGGCCATTCTCTGAGACCAGGCCAATTAAAAAGGTACCATGAGCAGGGGCATTTAATTCAATGTAATTAGCACCCTCATTGAGAGAAACAGTTTTAGCAACCAATGATCTTCCCATCATATCAAACAAGTTCAAGTGAGCCATTTGGTTCATTGAAGAATTGATAACTACAACCCATCCATCAGACGAATTGTTTATCGTCATTTGATTCACTGGTAAAGCATCCGTATTGGCATTATCCTCTTCATGTTCTTTTAAGGTGCAATTCTTTCTTTGAATTTCAAGCCTTGTACCCGCCCTTTTTATTTTAACTGAATCAATAGAAATTGCATCTCCTAAATGATAAACAAAAGAACCCGATTGAATTTGAGTATTGCTACTATTGTAATTGTACCACTTAATAGTTTCGCCATCTATTGGCGCAAATTTTTGAGCTTTTCTAATAGTAACTTTGGCGTAGCTAGAAGTAACATCACTATTACTAACAACGCCACCAACAGTAAAGTCAATAATTGAAGTATTTACTTTCCAGTTGCAGGCATCTTCTGTAAGGGAATCCCAGGCAACTGATCCGCTAAACGATCCATAAGCATCACCAGTTAGCGGATCACCATCGCCCGGATCTTCGTTGCCGTCGCAATGGGAGAAAGCCGGGAAGCTGGAATTCACAGCGAACCTGTCGAATTTAGGCATTGTTTCGTTGTCAAAGAAATTTGAATTATCACCATCATGTTCTCTTTGATCCCAGAAATGAACACCTCCCTGCCAATAATTTTCGTTTTGAGTGAGGTAGGTTGGCTTGTCGCTCCAAAAAACGGTGTTGTCATTTTTTCCGTGGATGGTATAAATTACAGGTAGACCTGTGTTTTTTAACTTGTTCATCATCGTTTTTATATTCATGAGATCAAAAACCTCATAACCTAACCCGGTAGTAGGGTCGATAACATCAGATAATAAATGTGACCCGGGGTCGCCCCACATTTGATTATCCAATTCATAACCATCATTATTAAAGCTCTTGATAACTATTGGAGCACATACAGAATACACTGCTGCAATTTTATTCGGAAGCATGATGGCTGTTAGCAAGGCTCCAAATCCACCAGCAGAAACACCAATTAGATTTACCCTATTAGAATCAATGGGCTAATAAATACCTCCCGATTGATTCTAATAGGGTAAATCTAATTGGTGTTTCTGCTGGTGGATTTGGAGCCTTGCTAACAGCCATCATGCT
>JBKJNS010000482.1:0-8055 GCA_046593455.1 Chitinophagales bacterium
AAAAATTGCTCCATCCTTTTGTCTTCAGCTTTTTTATCGTGCACTGCTAACTGCGCCATCATGGTAAAGCCCGCGCGCTTTTCAAATTCTTTTTTACGTGACGTCCACTCCATTGCTTTCGTGTATGCAAAAGGAGTTTTGCGAAACAGTGATGAGCAACAACCATCCACAATATCCCATGCATTAAAATCTTTGAGCCATTGCTCCATCATTTTTTCTGTTACCAATTTTGGATCGGCGATCATGCTTGCGATGTGTCGCGCTTCATGCACTTCTGTTTTCCAAAGTTGCAATGCCAATTCATGATTGGTTCCAATCTGTTTTGCAAATTCGCGCATCTGCGGAGTGGTGAGTCCATAGCTGTTTACATTGCTGATACCAAAATGCGCTTGAGATGATTTTATTTTTGAAGAAGAATTTTTCTTTAATGCTTGCAGAATTTTTTCGGGCGTATTCACTTTACTCAAATGATTTTTTTGTGATGAAAGAAAAATACTTTGTTTGAAAGAGGTGTACCATGTCATCCTGAGTTTATCGAAGGATTATTAATTATAAACACTTCGATAAACTCAGTGGGACAACTCGCGTGAATTCTAAACTAATTCAGAAAATAAAAAAAGACCAATCACAAAACTATTTTTTCTGCTGACTCAAAATCAACAGCTCAACATCATCGCTGCAAGTCAACTGCTCCGCTTTTCTGAGTCGCGGAATTAAGATCGCCCAATTAGCATCGGCTTCAAAAACAGTTTTAAAGAGTGGTAATGATTCCCTGATCATTCCATTATTCACCATAGTGACTGCATGCCAGAATTTCATTTCTGTGTTTTCAGGAAAAAGCATTTCGGCTTTTGAATATTCGCGCATGGCTGTGGGCATGTCCTTTTTTTCTGTTGCCAAATCACCGGCATTCATGTGTTCATACGCTCTGTAAACCTGCAGCAATCTTTTCAATTCTTTAATAGGTTCCGGATTGTCTTCCACACGCAAATCAATCTCACGGTCTTCCCAAAGATTTCCTGTTGCTGTGGATTTCACCACTAAAATTGCAGCACTTTGTTTTCCTCTTATGTCGCCACCTGTAGCTTGCCCTGCTTCGAGTGCAGCAATCAGTTTTTCAGGAAGCTGCCCTTGCATTTCGCTGAATGCTTTTGCCATCGCAGGCCACACTTTGTTGTTCAACATCAGGTTTGCCTGAACTGAAAAATTCTCTTGGGTGATGTGACCCGCTTCAGCAATGCATTTCGATCCTGTCCATGCAGCAGTTCTTCCTTTTGAATCTACTACAGCAAATTGCCGCACCTCTCTTCCTTCATCTTTACCTATCAATGAATCCAAAACTTTTTGAGCCGGAAATCCTTCACGCAATAATTTCAATCCTTCTTGCCCAAGAGCAGGATTCACAAATGATTGTGTTGCAATGGCACCAACACCTGCTTCTGCCCAACTCACCATTGAGCCAACAGAAAACCAATGGGACTGCACAGCCACTCCCATTTCACCTGTTTGAGGATCGCGCGCAACGATGGAAAATGTGTGCGCAAAAGGATCGGTGTAAAATTGCTGCGCTTGCGAGAAAATTGAAAGAAGAAGGCAGAAGGAAGTACAAATGGAAATGATCGAGTTTCTCATTTGACAAATCTAATCAGATATGTCATTTCCATTTTACAACATATCCAAATTTACCTGCAATGTAAATGACGTTGAACCCAGCCAGCGTTTTGTAAACACCGGCTAAATCTGGAAGTCCAATTGTTTTATTATTTTCGGTCAGATTCCAATTCAATCCCCCATCTGATGTAATTACGCTCTCAGAGAAATTGGCAATTGCAATTCCATTCAGTTCATCCATGAATCGAATGTCAAGTAAAAGATCTCCTTTACCACCCGGATGGATATTAAGATAACTCACTTGCCATGTAATTCCACCGTCAGCGCTGTGCAGTATCACTGGTTCATTCCATAGACCTGTTTGCTCATAGTAACCGACTGCCCAGCCGTTATTATCATTTTTAAAACTTACCGAGTTAATTAAGTAATTTTCTCCTCGGAAAACATTATTCCATGTTATTCCACCATCCGTTGTCCTCCAGATGCACTTAGAAGAATCATCGTCGTAAGCTGCGGCTATACCTACTGATTCATTAATGAAGTCAAAGTCCACAAAGGAAACTTTATCAGTTGAAACTGTTTGCCACGTTGTTCCTCCATCTGTTGTTTTGTATATTACCTGACTGCCGTTGACAAAACCGGTATTGCTGTCCCAAAAGTAAATTGCATCACCTATACTTCCCGGCATATTTAAACTCTGCCATGTATGACCTCCATCAGTTGTTTTTTGAAAAGCATCACCTGCAATAGCAAATCCATTGAATGCATTAATGAAATCGAGCTTCAAAAAATAATTGTTAGTTGAAGTTGTATCCCATGTCTGGCCTCCATCCTTCGTGTGACAGAGTATTGCTTTATCATCTGCTAACCAACCTTCATTATCATTAATAAACGAAGAAGCAACGAATGTGCTCATTGTGGTGGTCTGATTCAAAACTTGCCAGTCAGTTTGAGCTTTGCTACTGATTAAGTTGACAAGCAGAATTGAAATAAAGATTGTTGCTGATTTCATGATTGAATTTTTTAAATTAAAAAAGTTACTCAAAACTTACTGATTGATAATTTTCATTGATCGTGATTCACCATTAAACTTGAACTTCAAAAAATAAATACTCGCACTGATTTGCTCAAAATTTAATTGTACTTCATGATCTCCACTTTCAAGATTTCCATCAACCAGTGTTTTGATTTTTCTCCCTGTTAAATCATAAACCTCAATGTTGATGTAAGAGTTTTCCTCAAGATTAAATGAAATTGTAGTTGTCAATGAAAATGGATTCGGATAAACATCCATCACGGTTAGCGTTGTCGATTCATCACCGAGTTTTAACAGCGTAGTAAACTTTAATACAGAAGAAAAATCAGAACTAACTCCAGTGCCGCAGACACTCTTTACTTTCCATTTGTATTTGCTATTATGAAGTAGACCTGTTAACAGCAATGAAGTAGTAGGTGCTGTTACGGTCTGTGTAATCCACGCAGCACCGATTGAGTCGCGTTTGTATTTCAATTTGTATTTGGTTGCGCTTGCAACGGTGTTCCAGTTTAACTGCGCACTTGTTGCTGTGATGTTTGTTGTTGCAAGACCTGAAGGAATGCTGCAACAGTTTTCATCAATCAACCCGTTGCAGTTGTCATCAATTCCGTTGCTACAAACTTCTGTTGCGTTTGGAAAGATGCTTGCATTTCCATCGTTACAATCTGTGTTATCATAAACGTAGCCAATTGGTAAAATGGAATCGCAGATAACTAAATTGTTTGAGAGATCTCCGTAGTTATCGCCATCTGCATCCGTGTATACAATTATGCTATCGCATTCCGGAGAGTATTGCCAAAAATCATTTGTAAGTGCACCTGTACCTATGTATCCTTTGCCACCAATGCAAAAACCAACTGCCTCTGATCTTGCTGTTCCTCCGAAATCTGTTTTCTGGGTCCATGAGTCAGTAATGGGGTCATACTCCCAGAAATCCTTTTTATATTGATAAGCAAAATCGTACCCTGTTCCAATATATCCTTTGTCACCAATAGAAAATCCGACCGCTGAACTTCTTTCCGTACCGCCAAAATCTGCTTTCTGGGTCCATGTATTGGTTGAAGGATCATACTCCCAAAAATCCTTATGCTGTCCATTATTTCCCCCATCACCACCTCCTGTTCCAATATATCCCTTATAGGCGATAGAAAATCCGACTGCGCCGCCTATTTTGTCTCCCCCGAAATTAGCTTTTTGTGTCCATGTGTCAGTTGCAGGATCATACTGCCAAAAATCATTTTTATTCGTGTTTTTACCTCCCAGTCCGATATATCCCTTATCGCCAATTGAAAGGCCCGTTGCTCCTTGTCTTGCGGTTCCTCCAAAGTTTGCTTTCTGTGTCCATGCATTTGTGTCAGGATTGTATTCCCAGAAGTCATTCATAAATCCGTAATCACCCATTCTTCCAGTTCCAATGTACCCCTTATTGCCAATAGAAAATCCTGCAGCGTATACTCTTGCCGCACCGCCAAAATCTGCCTTCTGTGTCCAAACATCCAATGAAGGATCGTATTCCCAAAAAGTTTTTATCTGTCCACCCGCGGCAGTTCCTGTTCCTATGAAGCCCTTGTTATTAATGGTAAATCCTACTGCCGCGTCTCTTACTTCTCCTCCAAAATCGCCTACCTGAGTCCATATATTCTGCGCATGGCTCAAGCAAATGCTTAATCCAAAAAGTGAGGTGAAGAGGAAATACTTTATTTTCATAAGATTGGTTTTAAAATTTTAAATAAAAACAAAAATATTTGGTCATTTTTTTTGAAGAATCAACTTGGCCTGCCATGTTCTGCCTTCAGCAATAATCTTAATCCAATAAAATCCTGATGGAAGATAGTTGACAGACATTTGCTGAAACAGAAATCCGTTTTCAGCATCAGCTTTAGTATATGATATAACCTTACCTACTTGGTCAAGTATTTCTATTGTCGCAAAATAATTAATGCTATTAGATAGCCGCAGTGAAATATTAAATGAACCATCTGAAGGATTCGGATATGCTGACAACAGCTCATTTCCGACAATAGAAATTTCATTTGCAAGTTTGCATGAGAGAGTGACGTTTGTGCCATTTGCGAAACTGCTATATACATTAGGAGAGCATTTGGTCTTGACCTTCCATGCATAAGTACCAGCCGAAAGCGTTACCGGACCATATGATGAACCTGACTGAGTGACCGTGGTCCATGTAGTGGTTCCAACCAACCTGTATTTTAACTCATACGATTGATCGCAAACCTTACCCACCCAACTAAAAGTGACGGCACATCCTGAAGGAGTTGCGACCAGTGACCCCGGCGGATCACATTGCATGAATTCAAATTTCTTTACATAGAAATTTACATTTGTGGACGAAACTCCCAGTTGACCAGAGAGTACGTAAGACCCGTCTGGCAGGGGTTTGATACTGTATCCGATATCATCATAAATATCACCCAATGATTCATTCCACTCCAAAGCGCCGGTACTGCTGTTTACTTTTGCTATCCAAATATCAGAGGTGAGAGGATCGGTATTATCATGATTGCACGACACTTCATCATTGTTTCCGTAAACCAACACACTTGATTTGGTATCTCCAACAATCACATATCCATAGCAGTTGTCAACTCCTTTGCGTCCTTCATCTTTTTTTGAGCCACCATAAGTTATTCCATCGTCAACTCTGCATCCGGGAGACCACGAATCAGTTCCAGTATTGTCAGTTTTTA
This sequence comes from Chitinophagales bacterium, assembly GCA_046593455.1. Classification (GTDB taxonomy): domain Bacteria; phylum Bacteroidota; class Bacteroidia; order Chitinophagales; family UBA10324; genus JAJAYG01. The sequence goes on from JBKJNS010000482.1 coordinate 5,356, forward strand.
GTACCCACACATCGTGTTTATTACCAAGGAAGCATTGATTAGTTACTAATGGATGTGAAACTCCAATACAAACGTATCCGCCATCATTAGTTTGAATTACATTGTATGAACCTTGGTCTTCATGATTACTTGTACTATAGTAGCCATAAATTTTTGGCCAACCAGTTACGGTACTCCCGCTCGAGGTGAGCTTAAGCATCATCAACTCCTGATGAGTGCTGTCGGATTCACAAGTTTTACAGAATCCTGTTACAATATAGTCGCCATTATCATCTATCATTACGCTATGAGCGTCATCGCTAACAAGTGCATTGTGATAGATGCCATGGTATGTATGCTGCCACACAGGAGAGGAATTACTTGATGGATTAATTTGAAGTACCCAATAATCACCCTTTCCATTTATGTTATCACCTGTCAGGTCTCCATCTGCAACTGCTCCGCTGGATCCCGCGATAACATAATAACCACTGGTTGGATCAACTTTAATATCCCATCCATCTTCATTTCCACTTCCGCCGTATTCCTGTGGCCAAGTAGATATCTCAGTGCCGTCACTCAAATTAAGCCGATCAACCCAAACGTTTGAATTCGCTGGTGAGCCAAGTGTGGTTGACGAAGTAGAACCGCAATAAAGGATATTGCCATCAGATGTCTGAACAACTGAATATGCCCAAGTATTACCCTGAGTGCTACCATTTCCAGGTCCGGCATACTCTTGTGACCAAACCAAGCCGCCGCTTGCATTCAATCGAACGATAAGAGCTTTATAATGCGGTGAGCCGGTATGTTGTGTCCATCCTACAGCAACAACACCATCATCTGCAACTCCATTTGAGTTAGCATCAATCGGTACAAAGTCGAACGCAACATCCTCTAAGTGATCGGTACCATCCAGGGAATAGGACCAATTCCCCTGTAATGGATCAATGTTGAGATTGGTAGGGCTCGAACACTGTGCTTTAACTTGTGAAGGTTGGAAACATAGACACACACACACGCATAGAGAAGTGATGTCGTTAATTAATTTTATTTTCATATTGGAGAGTAGTTTACGATTAAGATGAAAACAGCAAACGCATCGCAAATATAAAAAATTTCCACAACACGAAATACAGAAAATATTTTCTAAGAAGAATTTTTATCACGCTGATTTGCTGCAATCACAAACCTGATTTCGCTATAGCTAACCTGATCTCCTAATTTAGATTTAATGGGTCCTAATCCCGGCTCATTAGTTTTTTGTATTGCCTCTTTTATTAAATCAAATTTTTCTTTGGTAACAAATTTATTTACATCAAGCTCACCGCTTTTTATATAATGTGCAAGGTGCCCTTCAATGGTAGTTGGCGCCATGCTTCGCAATGCGGCGATCTCTTCAATTGTTTTTCCTTCTTTAAAAAGTTTGAACGATTGTGTTTTGCTGTCGCCTTCAACAGCAGGTTTATTCTTCTTTGCAATCTTTAATTGTTGTGCAATTTCCTGTTGCTCCTCTATGCGCGATGATAAATTATGTTTGAGGCAATAACTTTTTATGGGTGCCAAAAATGCTTCGCCGTATTTGTTCAGTGTTTTATCTCCCATGCCTTTGATGAGTGATAATTCGTAAATGGTTTGCGGAAGATAAGTTGCCATTTCATTAAGTGCCACTGTTTGCACAATCATGTATTGAGGAAGATTTTCTTCCTGTGCAAAATCATCACGCAGGCCTTTTAATATCTTCAATAAATCATTTGATGTTTCGGCAGTTGCTCTAAGTGTGGGTGAAGTATTGGCAACTTCGAAATTAAATTTCCCTTTTCGCTTTTCAATATCTGCTGCATATTTTTGAGTGAAGTGTTCAACGAAATCCATAAATCCTTTCATCTCCTTCATTGCTTTGCGCACTTTATTCTGCTGCTGCAAATCTTTGTTGAGTTGCACTAAAGGAAGATTTGCTTTTTCATCTAGTTCTTTTTCGAAATACGATTTTGCTTTTGCAACACGCTCATTCAATTGCTGCTGTACTTCTTCGGTAAAACCATTGGCTGTAATCTGCTGCACCTGTGCCTGAAATTTATCTGCTACTTCTTTCAGTTTTAAAATTTCATTGTTGATGGAATGAAGTCCGGTAATAAATTTTTCTTTTTCATTCAACTGCCGCTCGCTCATGTAAATAGTAAACTCCTGAATTTTATCGAGCATTGGCTGAATGCTGAACAGCAACATGGTTTTTTTAATTGCGAAAACTTCTTTCTCCCTTGCAAGAATGGGCAGCAGTGCATCAATGGTGTTTTGATGATTCATGAATTCAACAATTGCGGGATCGGTCATAATCACATTGCGCGGAATCTGTGAGAGCAAAACAATTCCTTCTAATGAAACACAGCGACTCAATGCCACATACACTTGCCCGGGAGCAAATGCATTTCCTGCATCTATCACCGCGCGCTTAAATGTGAGCCCCTGACTTTTATGAATGGTAACTGCCCATGCCAGCCGAACAGGATATTGCGTGAATGAACCGAGTTCTTCTTCGTTGATTTGATTCTCCGCTTCATTGAATTTATAGCGAATATTTTTCCACGTAACTTTTTTTACGGTAATTACTTCTTTGTTCTCGGGAAATTCTACGGTGATGTATTCTTCTCTTTCATCTTCATCGTAGTTGATGGATTTGAGCACGCCGATTTTTCCGTTGAAATATTTTTTCTCTTCTGT
>JBKJNS010000511.1:0-3728 GCA_046593455.1 Chitinophagales bacterium
GCAGTAGCAGTAGCGAATGAAGGAGTAGCAGGACAATTGATAGTAGAAGTTGCAGGCAACGCAGCAATCACCGGAGCAGTAACATCCTGAACATTGATCGTCTGACTAACAGTTGAGCTATGATTTCCACAAGCGTCAATAGCATCCCACGTGATAGTTCTGCTGTAAGCGCCCGCAGATGCACCTGGAGTTGAAACATCAGAAATAATATTTACAGTAGAAGATCCGCAAATGTCTGATGTTGTGGGAGCGGTAAAGCTTGGAATAGAAGGACAGCTAATTGTTATAGATGCACCTTGCCCTGCTATTGAAGGAGGCGTAGTATCGATAATTGTAAACGTAGCATCCTTAGTAATTGAGTTACCAGATTCATCAGTTAATGTAAATGTAACTAAAGCAGAACCTGTTGAACCACAATCATTAGAAAGCGCGCTGAAGTTATTTGTAACAGTAGCAGTTCCGCAAAGATCTTCACCTAAGAAACTGTTAAGCCATGTATTTAGATCTGAAGTATTTCCTGATCCATCACATTCAACAGCTAAATCGGTTGGTTCAATTGTCCAATCAGGATCTGTATCATCAAAATAGGCAACAGAAATAGTATGGTTTGTTATAACACCTGAGAAGGTATAATTTTCAACTGAGCCCACTGAAATTCCATCAACGAGAACATCCTGAACAGATTTACATGGTGAAGGTAATATTTCAAAACTCTGATCACTTCCGCAATTTACAGTTACTATTCCCGAAGGAGTTATTGAACCACCTGAACCTGCAGATGCCGTAATAGTATATGTATTAATATCGAACGTTGCGGTGATTGAATGATCATCAGTAATGTCAGTAAAGGTGTAATTTGTAATAGCACCTTGAGAAATTCCATCAACAAATACATCCGTGATATGATAGCAATCATCAGGAGTAATGGTAAATGAAGGACTGGAATGGCAATCATAAGAACTGGTTCCCGGATCGATAGTACCATTGGCAGCCTGAGTAACAGTAACATTAAATAAATTGATAGCGAAAGAAGCATCAATTGTATGACTACCGGTAACGCCTGAGAAAGTGTAAGATTCAAAAGCACCCTGAGAAACACCATCAATCAAAACATCAGCAACGTGATAACATGCATCAGGTGTAATGGTGTAAGTGAGATCACTACCGCAATTAATTGTTGAAACACCTGTTGGGTCGATTATTCCGTTGGCATCTGCAGAAGCTGTAATTGTGTAAGTATTGATATCATAAGTTGCAGTGATGGTGTGATCATCAGTAATGTCAGTAAAGGTGTGATTTGTAATAGCACCTTGAGAAATTCCATCAACAATTACATCCGTGATATGATAGCAATCATCAGGAGTAATGGTAAATGAAGGACTGGTATGGCAATCATAAGAACTTGTTCCAGGATCAATAGTACCATTAGCACCCTGCGCAACAGTAACAGTAAATAAATTGATAGCGAAAGAAACACTAATAGTGTGGTTAGCAATAACGCTGGAGAAAGTATAAGTTTCAAGAGCACCTTGAGAAACACCATCAATCAAAACATCATCAACATGATAGCAAGCATCTGGCGTAATGGTATAAGTAAGATCTGTACCGCAATTAACTGATGATACACCAAGCGGATTAATTGTTCCGTTTGAACCTGCAGTTGAAGTAATACTGTAAGGGCCATTGATGGTTAATGAAACTCCAGTTCTTGTTGTGCTGTAACAACCTGTAATATCATCTTGTGAAGCAGCATAATAAGTTACCGTACCTACAGCATTTAAAGTTGGAGTTGCAATGGAACCTCCACTAGAAGCATTAAACCAAACAACACTAGATCCTAAGGGAGCAGATGCAGAAGCAGTTAAACTTGCAGGTTCACATTCGATTTGATCACCGCCACTTACAGGAGCAGTTGGATTAGCATTTTCTGTAACTGAAAATGAAGTTGATTCCTGAACACATCCATTATCAAAAGAAATTGTAACGGTATAACTACTTGCCGAAGCATTGTAAGTTGAATTGGTTGCACCTAAAATAGGCCCGCCATTATTCCACTGATAGCCAGTTGGTGTTCCATTTCCTGAATAGTTTGCTGTTAAAGTTGAGTAAGAATCAGAAGCACAATATGAAGTATTTCCTGTTATGCTTGCTGTAGGGCATGCACCACAAGCTACACTTGGTTGGAATCCATCTGTAACTCCATTAGCATCTGTTCCATCAGAAAGATAAGGAATATAAATAGCTGCATTATTATTAACTGAAGCTATAAACAGAGGATCATTATTACCATACCAGTTACAAGTAGCTGATAAACTATTTCCTGAAAGATTATCAATTGCAAATCCACTGTTTCCTGAAAGATCATTGCTGTTTATTCCGCCAATTGTTCCTACATTGGTTTCAATTAAAATTCCATCTGAAGTATTATTGGTAATGAAGTTTTCTGAAACTGAAGTAAGTGCTCCGCCATTGATCGCTCTTACACCAACTCCATTTGCAGTAATTGTATTTCTGTAAACAATTGCAGAACCGCCATCCACATCAACACCTATTGAATTTCCAGTGATGGTAGAAGAGTTATTGTTGATGTTTGCACTTGCATTGCTACCACTCACATAAATTCCTGTTCCGGTTGAGCTTGTAATTGAATTCTCATTGGTAATGTTGACTGCAACAGTTGCATTGTTTGAATTGGAAGGGTTGTCTTTCACCCAAATACCGGTACCGCAATTCTGAATAGTGACCTGATTGATTTCATAGGAAGAACTGGATGCATCAGAATTATACCCATCAAAATTGTTTGGGAAAATTCCGATATCACATGAAGAAATAATTCCGTTGCTAACTGTAATGGTACTTGAAGTAGGATTACTCCATAAATCAATACCCACTGCCGCACCGGTAACATCATTGTTATTCAATGTAACTCCAACTGCACTTTGAATGGCGCTTATTTCAATTCCCTCATTAATAGTTGATCCTGAATAAGAAGTTAAATCATTATTCGAGATATCAAAAGTTGCTGCTCCTGTATATGCGAGATTGTGCCAGATACCAAGGATGTATGATTCAATTTCATTTCCGGTAATTGAGTGACTTGTTCCACCATCTGCCTGACTAAAATTTCCTGTTTGAATTCCTAATCCAACACCCGTCATTACGTTATTGTCAACAGTAGTATAGCAGTTGTTGTAAATTAAAATTCCGATTCCATAATCAGGCGAAGCAAACGGTCTAATGTTATCGAGTTTGTTGTTGGCAACAAGGTTGCCTGTTGTCATTGCGCCGGAATTGTAATAATTGAAAAGGTCAACACCCGTCCACTTTACATTCTTGATTATGTTGTTGCTGATGGTTTCATTTGAAACACCTTCATAAGCTCCCACACCTTCAGCTGCATTTACATCTGCACCATTTACAGGGAGTCCACCTGAAATTGAAGTGTTGTCACCATCTAAAGTGAAACCATCAATCGTGCTTCCGCTGTTTGTAGCATTGAGATAAAAGAGAACATTATTGTCTGCATCGTTCGATGAAGGAACAACATAAGATTCTGCAATACGAGTTCCTGTATTTGGATTAATTCCATAGTTAGAACCTTTGATTAAAATATTGTCTTTGTCTACAACAACATTCTCAGCATAATTTCCTGCATCCACATAAATCACCTGACCGGCAGCTGCTACTTCAATTGCATGTTGTATGGTTCTGAAAGGCGAAGAAGAAGC
>JBKJNS010000145.1:0-7352 GCA_046593455.1 Chitinophagales bacterium
GAGAACGCTTTTTAAAGCAAAATTGATCATGGATTCAATCAATGAATACCACCGCTTTGATAGTGTTACTGCAAATATTTATGGTAAGAATAATTTAAAAGCATCGGGCATTTATTCTTACATCAACAAAACAGAGAAGAAGCAGAAAATTTTCTTTGATGACATTGGTGCATATAAAGATACTGCTGACAGCAAGTTGCATGTGTATGCAAGAACTAAAGTTGATACCTCTCTTAAGTTGCAGATTCTTCCTAAAATATTTTATAAGGGAAATGTAAACATCAGCAGCGCACGAGAACCGGTTCAGTTTAAAGGCTATGCGAAACTTGATATTAAAAACCCTAAGGTAAAAGCAGAATGGTTTTCAATCAACAACGTGCTTACAAAAGATTCAAACTATATCTTCTATAAGGATCCCGAGAATGAAGCACATCGCGATATGACTGCGGGTTTGGTTTTCGATGCCGACTCAAGCGATCTATATACTTCCTTCTTTAATGCAAAAAAATCTTCGCGCGATAAAAGTTTGTTTGTTGCAAACGGATTGGTATACTATGATGATACCACCAAACAATTTATTGCAGGCGATGCAAATAAGATTATGAATGATGCACCTAGAGGTAATGTGCTTAAGTACAATGACAAAACAGGACAGGTGATTGCCGAGGGAAAAATGAACATGGGGTTTAATTACGGAATGGTGCAAATGCAAAGTGCGGGCACCGTTACTTATGATGTAAACAAACAAGATCCTGTTTTTGAATTGGCACTCGGAATTAAGTTTGATATGGATGATGACTTGCTCGCTTTTATGTCGCAATCAGTTTTGAAAGGAAATGGTGATGGAGACAATGCTGATTATACAAGTGAAGAATTTCAAAAAGCAATCACTGAGTTTCTTTCTCCAAAAGATGAAAAGTCTTTTCGTGAGGGAATGAATAAGTCGGGCAACTTTGTAACAAGTGATGCATTGCCGTACACAATTTTTTTAAGCAATGTAAAATTGAAGTGGGATAAAACCACTAAAGCATTTTATAACATTGAACCATTTAGTGTTGCTTTCATTAACAAGCAGTCCGTTGCAACAGTTGTTGATGGTTACATTGAAATGGGATTTAAAAGAAGCGGTGATTACTTCAATCTTTATTTTCCTGCTGGCGACGAAGATTATTATTTCTTTATGAATTATGCAGCAGGTAACATGCAGATTGTTGCAGGCGAAAAAGAATTTAATCAAAAATTGATTGATATAAAACCTGAGAAGAGAAAGTTTGATAGCAAAGACGGAAAAACTTACATGTATAATCCCGGCAGCGAAAACAAAAAGAACACTTTTATCAATCGAATAAAATTTTTGCAAAGCGAGGCAAAGCCTGCACCCAAGAAAAAATAATTTGAAGTTGTTTTATTCTTAAACTATATTCTTATTTCTAATTTCTATTTTCTCTCTTTTATCTTCACCGCATGACGTGGCAATTAGGTATTTCTTTTTTACTCGCTTATCTCATTGGAGCAATTCCTTTTTCAATCTTAATAGGGAAAATATTTTATGGGAAAGATGTTCGTGAATATGGAAGTGGCAACGCAGGTGCTACCAATACTTTTAGGGTACTTGGAGTTACTGCAGGTTCTGTAGTTTTAGGTTTGGATATAGCAAAGGGTATTGCTGCTGTTTTAATTGCAAATGTTTTTTACAATGAAGAAAGCTGCCCTATTATCTTTATCTACTTTCAAATGGAATTAGGATTATCTGCTGCAATTGGTCACATCTTTCCGGTGTATTTAAAATTTAATGGCGGAAAAGGAGTTGCCACATTTTTTGGTGTGGTGCTTTATCTTTTTCCTATCCCCGCATCAATTTGTATGGCAGCATTCTTTATTACCTACTTCCTTACCAAATATGTTTCCCTAAGTTCAATGATTGCATCTGTAACTTTTATGATCGCAATTTTTATTTACTATGTGAAATACCATGATCAATTTGGCTTAATTTTATTCGCTGTAGCTGTTCCTTCCATCATCATTTTTACACATCGAAAAAATATTTTAAGATTGCTGAACGGAACAGAAACTAAAATGACATTTACTAAACAAACTACTACATGAAAAATCAACAAATTATTTTGGTACTTGCAATCGTAATCATGCTGAGTGCCTGCAGCAAAGTGCCGGTAACCAATAGAAGGCAAGTGCATTTGCTACCCGAATCAGAAATGATCGCAATGTCGAAAACACAATATAAAGATGTGCTTTCAAAAAGCCAGATCATAAGTTCGGGCCCCGATGCCCAGTTAGTTGATAAGGTTGGAAGAAATATTTCCAACGCCGCAATACAATACATGAATCAAATAGGTCAATCAAAAAAACTTATCGGTTATGCATGGGAATATCATTTGCTTCAAAGCAATGAAGTGAATGCATGGTGCATGCCCGGTGGAAAAATTGCAGTGTATTCAGCTTTGCTTCCTATTACAAAAGATGAAGCTGGTTTAGCGGTAGTAATGGGGCATGAAGTAGGACATGCAATTGCTCAACATGGAAACGAAAGAATGAGTCAGGCGCTTGTTGCACAGGCAGGGGGGCAGGCATTGAGTGTTGCTCTGGCAACCAAACCACAGCAGACGCAGGAACTTTTTGGTCAGGCATACGGAATCGGAGCCACGTACGGGGCGCTGCTTCCTTTTTCTCGCACTCAGGAAAGTGAAGCAGATAAAATTGGAATGGTGATCATGGCTGTTGCCGGCTATGATCCGCATGCTGCAATAGGCTTGTGGGAAAGAATGAAACAAATGTCAGGTGGTGGCGCACCCCCTGAATTATTAAGCACTCACCCGAGTGATCAACATCGCATTGACGACATTAAAGCATACATGCCCGAGGCAATGAAGTTTTATAAGAAATAAGTGGTGAATTGTGAATGCTGAATTGTCAATCAAACCTGAAGAAATTCACGTAATATTTTCTCGCTAAAATATTTTTTTGAAATGAAAATTTTTGATTGGATTATCCGCATTGTTTCTGCAGTTATTCTTTTGCAAACGTTATACTTCAAGTTCAGTGCACACCCCGAGGCAGTTTATATTTTCTCAACACTTGGTTTAGAACCTTATGGTAGAATAGGACTCGGAATTTTGGAGTTGATTACCGCGGTGCTAATCTTATATCCGCGCACGGCTTGGCTCGGTGCAATTTTAGGAATTGGGTTAATGGCAGGTGCTATCTTTTTTCACCTCACTAAATTGGGTATAGTTGTTTATGATGATGGCGGAAAATTATTTGCCATGGCCGTTACAGTTTTGATTTGCTCAGTAATTACACTTTGGTTGCATCGAAAAAAAATTCTCATTATCGGGAAAAGGTTCATCTGAAAATTCTCTTTCTATTTCATAGTGTTTCAACGCAATGCAAAACTGCTGAGGTTTTTTCATAGTTTCTGTTTGCACCTCACGATTCACGATTCATAATTATTTGCATACTTATCTTCACCGCCTTCATGCAACCCAATCCATACATTTCTTACAAAAATATTTTTCGCATTGCATGGCCGGTGATGCTTAGTTCGCTGGGGCAAAATTTGATTTACCTGGTTGATACTTCTTTTCTTGGCAGAGTAAGCGAATATGATTTAGGTGCCAGTGCCATTGGTGGAATTTTTTATTTCCTTCTTTTTATGATCGGCTACGCAATGAATACCGGCATGCAGGTAATTGTTGCCCGTAGAAAAGGCGAAGGAAAAGAGCATGAGATTGGTGATGTAGTTGATCATGAGTTAAGATTGGTACTGATTGTTGCACTACTGCAATTTGTGGCCATGCATTTTTTCAGCAATCAGATTTTGTCACTCATCATAAAGAGCGACATCATTAGGGAAAAGGCGGTAAGCTTTCTTGAATACCGCTCTTATGGAATTTTATTCGCACTAATCAATTCATGCTTCATGTCTTTCTTCATTGGCATTGGCGATACAAAAGTTACAACCCGCACCACCGGTGTTATGGTGGCAGTAAATATTTTTTTTCTCTATTGTTTGGTTTTTGGAAACTTAGGTTTTCCCAGAATGGAAATTGCAGGAGCGGGATTGGCTTCTTCTATTGCAGAAGGAACTGTTACAATAGTTTTTGTTGCTTTTATTTTCGTAAAAAAATTTAATGAGCGATTTTGTTTATTTCAGTTCAAAAATTTTAACCCTGCTCTTGTGCTCAACATGCTGAATCTTTCAGCCCCGCTAATTTTTCAACAACTCATAAGTGTGGGTTCATGGTGGATATTTTTTATTGCCATCGAACACCTTGGTGAAAGATCACTGGCAATATCAAATTTGATTCGCAGTTTATACACTTTGTATGGCGTACCGGTGTGGGCGCTGGCAATGACTACTAGTTCAATGACCAGTAATTTAATGGGTCAGGGAAAACCTGATGATGTAATTCCTCTTATTAAAAAAATTGGTCTTTTTAGTTTTGGTATGGCTGTATTATTCGGCTTGGTAATGCTACTTTTTCCTGTGCAAGTGCTATTGATTTTTACCAATGATCTACAGTTAATTCAGGAAAGCATTCCAAGTTTGTATACGATTGTTTTTGCACTCATGCTTTTCTCAATTGCAGTGCTTGCAATTTTTGCAGTTTCAGGAACCGGTGCAACAAAAGTTTCATTGATTATTGAGATCGTTTGCATTGTTGCTTATTTGGTTTACGTTTATTTTACAGCTATACAATTCAACCTTGGTCTGCCTATAATCTGGATGGCTGAAATAGTTTATTGGGTAGTAGCGCTTAGCGGATGCTATTATTATTTAACCAGAGGAAACTGGCGCTATAAAAAAGTGTAGATCAATTTTAATTCTTATAACTTAATTGCATAACCTCATCGGGCAAACTTACAGGCTGATCAAATAAGCGGCGGTGATAATTCACCTGGCCCAAATGATAATTTAAGTGCGAAAGCAATTGTATTAAACGCGCATCAGTAGTTTTCCATTGTTTTCCATCAACTAAGGGATAGTCGCCAAGCAATTGTGCATCGGTGAGATTGCTGATAATATTTTTTACTCTGTAAGCACATTCATCTACTTCCTTCATCAACTTTGATGTTGGAACATTTCTGTCGGCAAATTCTGCTTCACGATTTCTTACATAGCCGGTATTCCCCAATACTGCACCAATAAAGTGATTGATATTTCCTAACAGGTGAAGTGTTAAAGTGCCGCCCGAATTCTTTATGTCACCTCTTATTTCCCAAACATGTTCCTTGTGTGTGTATGCATTGATTTCATTTTTTAGTTGAATAAGTGCCGATTCAAATTGCTCGGCAAGATGTTGTTGAAGCATAAAAATTATTTTGAAAGGGTGAAGTTAACCCAAACAAGAATTCAATTGAGTCATAATTTTTTTCAGTTCAATTAAAACACATTATTATTTTAGTTGCATGGTTTCAAGAAGTGATGTTGTAAAAATTTCAATCGCGGATTATTCTGATGAAATTGAATTTGCAATTTTTACAGCCGATAAAAAAAGTAAGCGATCGAATACTGCCAACACCTGGCAAAAGGGAAGGGGTGAGTTTAAAAAATTTACTGACTTATTCCCCGGTGATCTTGCAAAGAATATGGTGAGGGCGCATGCAAAAAATCAAAAATTAGAGTTGAACGATTATGATAAAATCAGAACAGATAATTTCCGCTATCAGGATCGGTTTGATTTAATGTTCAACAATAAAAAAATTGAAGTTAAATCTTCACTTGAGAAAATAAATAATTCTGCCTATACACTTCTGAACAAAAGACGATTCATGGTATATGCCGATCGCGAAGTGTGTGACTTAATTGTGCAGGTTTATTTTGTTTATGAAAGTAATGAAGGCAAGGATTTCTTTCATGACATTGAAAAAACTGAAGAGGCGTTTTTCAGAACCAAATACAACATCAACTCAAAAGAAGAATTTGTAAAGCAATTTATTAGTCATTCACCGTCTGCATTGATCATGGGTTTTATTACCCGTAACATGGTCAAAGAAAACAAGAAAGAACTTTTCAATTTTAGTGATAGAAAAGTTGCAGGTGATCAAATGCGCTCGTATGTAAACATTTTTATAAAAGAAGGAATTCCTTTTTCAGAATTTGTAAAGCAACTTAATCTTTAGTTTGAATTACTTTGTCGAATATGCTTTTTAAACCTGCATATTGTATTTTGATTTGCGTGTGAAACAAGAATCATTACAATATGCTCTTGCCTTACTTATATTAGCAGCAAATGAATAATCGCGAAGTGAATAATAAAATTAAACAACTCGAAGAAAAGAAAACACTGGCAAAAAAAGGCGGCGGCGATAAACGAATTGCAGATCAGCATAAGAAAGGAAAATTAACTGCACGCGAGCGCATACAATTATTAATTGATGAAGGAACTTTTGAAGAAATCGGGATGATGGTTACACACCGTTCAACTGATTTTGGAATGGAGAAAGAAGTTTACCTTGGTGATGGAATTGTAACAGGCTATGGAAATGTGAATGGCAGATTGGTGTATGTTTTCTCCCAGGACTTTACAGTTTTTGGTGGCTCTCTTTCCGAAACCTATGCGCAAAAAATTGTGCGACTGATGGATCTTGCAATGAAAAATGGAGCGCCTATAATTGGATTGAATGACAGCGGTGGCGCAAGAATACAGGAAGGCGTTGTTTCATTAGGCGGCTACGCAGATATTTTTTATCGCAACACACTTGCATCAGGTGTTATTCCGCAGATATCAGCCATCATGGGTCCTTGCGCAGGTGGTGCAGTTTATTCACCTGCGATTACCGATTTTATTTTGATGGTAGAAAATACTTCATACATGTTTGTTACAGGGCCTAATGTGGTTAAGACTGTTACACATGAAGAAGTTACTTCGGAAGAATTGGGTGGTGCAAATACGCATGCAACAAAATCGGGAGTTACTCATTTTACCTCGGTAAATGAAGCGGAGTGCATTCAAAAAATAAAACAACTGCTTTCATACATGCCGCAAAACTGCGAAGACATTGCACCTGTATTACCTTATGAGATGGGAAATGAAGAAAGAGAAAAGTTAAATTTAATAATTCCCGAAAACCCAAACCAACCTTATGATATTAAAGAGGTGATTGCTGAGTTGGTTGATGAAGCAAGTTTTTTTGAAGTACATAAAGATTATGCAGAGAGTATTGTTGTGGGCTTTGCAAGAATCGCCGGAAGAAGCATTGGTGTAGTTGCTAATCAACCTGCAGTGCTTGCCGGCGTGCTCGATTTTAAATCATCGAATAAAGGTGCAAGGTTCGTTCGATTCTGTGATGCATTCAATGTGCCGTTGCTCGTGCTTGAAGATGTTCCGGGC
>JBKJNS010000260.1:0-6921 GCA_046593455.1 Chitinophagales bacterium
GATGATAATGGAGCTATTGTAAACATCACCACTACTGTTCAGCTTACTCCTTATTTACAAGGTCGAAAAAACATAAAAATTTATTCAGGTATTCCTCACATCACCGAACCTGAAAAAGGCGGATTAGTTTTAAACTCGATTTATGGCGATGGACCACAAATGACCCGACAAGAAGGAACAGGCAATGGAAAGTTAGTTACAGATCTTACTGATGAATCAATTATTGCGATACTTAACAGCCCTACAAGTTTAGAGATACATCAGAAATATTTAGGCGCAAGAGGCCCGGTAAACATAAGCGTGTATAATCCTAAGGTAGTTCCCGCTGCAGATTTTGAATTGACTTTAACTGATACACTTAATCCAACCACTTACTTAAATGCAAGTTCGACAAAGTGGAAGCTAAAAAACCTTAGTACAGGCGAAGAAGTTGTTTCAGATTATACGATTGATAAATCTAATGAACAACTAATTCCTGACTGGGGACTTAGCCTTTTCCTTGAACAAACACGTAACCCGGGTGGAACAGAAGCCGAACAAGCAGCTAATAATAACGGCTTTTTAGAAGCAACAATTGAATTTGCCGATGCACAAAAAGCATGGCTTGATGGCATACATGATGAAGAAGGAGAATCACCTCTCAATTGGATAAGGGCAGGAACTTATAAAAATGCAAATTTACCCGAGTTCAATGATTGGTCTTCTCCATTTCCAATTGATGAAAAGCAGATCTATGAAGGCTTGATTGAAGGTACATGGGCGCCATATCGTTTGGCAAGTGATCAGGATAATGACTTGAGTGTCGCATTTAAAGATGTTTCTCACACAGGGTCGACTTTTAATCCTATGGATAGCTTGATAAGTGTTGATGTTGTCTTTACTGCTGATAGATCTAAATGGTCAAAGTGTATTGTTATTGAAACACAATATGAAGCTGCATTAAGTGAAGGTGGTGCTGCAAAATTTAATTTGCGAAAAGGAACATCGAAAGATATAGATGGAAACCTTATTCCCGGTGAAACAGGTAATTCTTATTTTCCCGGTTATGCAATCAATCCTGAAACCGGTGAGCGCTTGAATATTTTCTTTGGAGAAGATTCGTGGCTCGTAGGGCAAAACGGAAGAGATATGTGGTGGAACCCAACCGGTGATATTATTGATCCAACATTTAGTGATCTTTGGTTTGGCGGTAAGCAATATGTTTATGTTTCGAGAACAAAGTATGATGGCTGCGAAGCTTTTAAAACATACCTGTCTACCTTGTCACTAACGGATAAGAGAAATGTTTATTCAAAAGTATGTTGGGTAACGCTTCCATTGCTTGCAACCAATTCAAGTTTTAATTCAATTGCCGATGGATATATTCCAACCGAAACTAAAGTGAGAATTCGTGTAACTAAACCCTATAAAGTATTTAATACTGATGTAAATACAAACGGAGGTCAACCACACTATACTTTTAACACAGGTGATATTGCAGCTGTTACAAATGATAATCCAACGGCTGTTTCTGCACTTGATACTATTGGAGTTGTTCCTAATCCGTACTATGCCTATTCAACTTATGAAGTAAGTCAGATAGATAACCGAATAAAGATTACTAACCTTCCGCAAAAATGTACTATCACCATTTTTTCCATTGATGGGGCATTGATTCGTAAGATTTCGCGTGATGATCCATCAATTACTTCAGTTGACTGGGATTTAAAGAATGATTCCGGCGTTCCAATCGCAAGTGGTCTGTACATTATTCATATAAATGCACCTGGCTTAGGAGAAAAAACTATTAAATGGTTCGGCATTATGAGGCCTGCAGATTTAAGTAATTACTAAAAAATTTAAAACAGGAGATATGACAAAAACTCTAACAACAATATTGGTTCTGTTAACAATTGCAACTGTTTCCTTTGCTGGAAATAAAGACAGGCAAGGTGAAGCAGGCGCATCTGAATTACTGATTAATCCTTGGGCACGCAGCAGCGGCTGGGATGGTATCAATACCGCTTGTGTTACTGGTATTGAATCAATAAATCTCAACGTGGCAGGCATGGCCTTTACAAGGAAAACTGAATTGGTTTTTTCACATACCGATTGGTTATCAGGCACGGGCATTCGCTTAAACACTTTTGGATTTAGTCAAGGCCTTGGTACAAAAGGCGGAGTTATTGGATTAGATGTTATGTCAATCGATTTCGGCGACATTCCAATTACCACCACAAGTTTACCCGAAGGCGGCTTAGGAAATTATAGTCCGCAATACATAAATATTGCGTTGGCCTATGCTAAGGAATTTTCAAATAGTATCTACGGTGGAATTGTTGTAAGAGGAATTTCTGAATCAATTTCCGATGCAGGTGCTGTAGGTGTAGGTATTGATGCAGGCATACGTTATGTAACCGGTTCCAAAACAGATCCTCAAAAAGTTAAGTTTGGAATAGCACTCCGAAACATTGGAACCAGAATGGCTTATGGCGGCGATGGCTTATCATTTCGTGGTCAGGCACCAGAGTCAGAATATTCAATGACGGTAAATCAACGTTCACAAGGGTATGAATTACCTTCACTTTTAAACATTGGCGGATCGTATGATTTTAGATTTGGTGCCGAAAGCAAAAAAGATTATCGCCTCACACTTGCAGCAAACTTTACTTCACATTCATTTTCACAAGATCAATTGGGCGTTGGCCTCGAATACAGTTTTAAGGAAATGGTAATGTTTCGAGGTGGTTACAACTATCAAGCTGATGTTACCAATGCCGAAGCCAGGGTAACCGCTTTAACCGGCCTATCAGGAGGTGTTACCTTTGAAGTACCTATGAAAAAAGACGGCCCTACAATCGGCATCGATTACTCTTACCGTTCAAGCAGTCCATTTAACGGAACCCACTCAATTGGAATGAGAATTAATTTGTAGATTTACTGCCAATAATAATTAGAGCGAAACGCTTTCTGAAAAGGAAGCGTTTCATTTTTTTCAAACAAATAGCCAAACAAATGTCCGACATAAATTATTTGACCTCCGAAGGTTTAGAAAGAATGAAACACGAACTTCAGGATTTAAGAACCAAAGGAAGATCAGAGATTGCAAAAGCAATTCAGGAAGCACGCGAAAAAGGCGACCTCTCTGAAAATGCAGAATACCATGCAGCCAAAGAAGCTCAAGGTTTTTTGGAAATGAAAATTGCAAAATTAGAAGATGCACTTTCCAATGCAAGATTGGTTGATACCAGCAAACTAGATGCATCTAAAGTCATGCTTCTATCAAAAGTTAAACTCAAGAACATCGCAAATAAACAAGAGCTGAATTTTATGCTCGTATCGGAAAATGAAGCCGATCTCAAGAGCGGAAAAATTTCTATTTCATCACCAATTGGGAAAGGATTACTTGGAAAAGTAAAAGGCGACATCGCCGAAATAGATGTACCGTCCGGTAAAATGAAACTTAAGGTGATTGATATTAAGATCTAATTTCTTTACAAGATATTCAATCCTCCAAAATTGCCTTCCATCTTCTCTAAAATAATTAACCGCGAAATTCCTGCACACATCATTGCTGAGGATGAATATTGTATTGCATTTCTCGATGTGTTTCCATTGGTCAAAGGCCACGTACTCGTGGTTCCTAAAAAGGAAATTGATTACCTCTTCAATCTTGATGATGATTTATTGCAACACCTTTTTCTCTTCTCAAAAAAAATTTCGATTGCAATTGAAAAAGCAATCCCCTGCAAAAGAATCGGCGTTGCGGTAATAGGTCTTGAGGTTCCGCATGCCCACATTCATCTTGTGCCATTACAAACTGTTGACGATATCAATTTTACCCGCACTAAATTAAAAATTGATAATGATGAGCTTGTATCAATAGCTGCATCCATTAAATCTTTTTTATAGAAAGATTATTTTACTCTCCCCGGGTTAAGCGCAACAAACTTCTTCCACCCGCTAATTTTATTTTTGGGTAATGAAGTAGGAATCTGAAATTGAAAGTGATGGCAAACAGCAACGCCTAATGCATCGGTTGCATCCAGCAATAAATGTTTGTGTTCAAATTGTAAAAGCTGAGAGAGAATAGCTGCCACTTGTTCTTTTGAAGAATTACCATTGCCCGTAATACTCTGTTTTATTTTTCGGGGAGAATATTCATAAACTAAAATATCGTGACTTAACGCAACAGAAATTGCAACACCTTGTGCTCTTCCTAACTTAAGCATCGACTGCACATTCTTTCCAAAGAAAGGCGCTTCAATCGACACTTCATCCGGCTTGTGTTTATTTATGATTGAATCAATACCCCAAAATATTTCTTTCAACTTATCATGATGAGTACCCGATTTTTTCATACGCAACACATCCATCTCAAGCAACTTCATTTTATTTCCTTCCACCAAAATAATTGCAAACCCTAAAATATTTGTACCGGGATCAATGCCCAGAATCGTTTTCTTCATTCCCTAAATAATTATCTTTCTAAATGTAATTTTAAAATTCAAATCTAACATGCTGGCTCCGATTTCTGTTTTCTAATTTCACACAACATACATCTTGGTATGTTTTTTACTTTAGCAGTTGTTATAAAATTAATTTATGAAGTTGATACGGTTGATCAGTGTTTTATTAATTTCCTTTCATTCAATGATTATTACAGCTCAGTCAAACAACGATTGTACTATAGTAAACAAAGCATTTAATGCGGGTGAAACCATTACATACAAAGTTGTTTACAATTGGAATTCGCTCTGGATCAATGCTGGAGAGGTTTCATTCGCAGTAACCGGCGGCGTGTACGGAACAAAAAATGTTTACCACGTAATAGGATCAGGCACCACTTATAAATCTTACGACTGGTTTTACAAAGTGCGCGATACCTACGAAAGTTTTATTGATAAGGAAACTTTGCAACCATTAAAGTTTGTGCGCAATGTTGATGAGGGCGGTTATAAAATTTATAACAACGTAACGTTCAAGCATACCGAAGGAAAAGCAATTTCTACACATGGAACTTTTGATATTCCCAATTGCATTCAGGATGTTTTGTCGGCAATTTATTTTGCACGCAACATTGATTTTAAAAACCTTAAACCAAATGATACCATACCCATGAATATGTTTCTCGACGATTCGGTCTATCACATTTTTATTAAATACAATGGAAAGGAACAAATAAAAACTTCACTCGGTACTTTTAACTGCATCAAGTTTAGTCCGCGATTGATTGAAGGAACATTATTTAAACAAGGCGATGAAATGAGTGTGTGGGTTACTGATGATGATAACAAAATTCCTGTGCTTGTTGAATCACCAATCATTGTAGGATCTATTCGAGCCGAAGTTCATAAAATTGAAGGCGCACGAAATCCATTAAAATCAAAAATTGGAAAATGAGTTAGTAATTGAAAATGGAAAGTTGTTCCAAAGGAATCCCTTCGGGAAAAATTGAAAATGAAATAGACTAACTCAATTCTCAGTATTCATAACTCATAACTTTTTTCTTTTACCTTTATTCTTCACAAAATAATTTGAATGAAAATACTTTACACTTCAATCTTAATAATTGCTGCAACACTTTTTTTTCTCCTTGCCTACCGGCAGGCAGGTTTCCAAAAGGAAAAAAATCAAAACATAAAAGTGAATGAAGGTGGTGGTGATCAGGAATCACCCATCGAAAGAGTGCAATGGGAAAATGCACGCTATGCCGATCCTGCTACAGGCGAAATTCCTTCAATGGGAATTTGGAAAGCTTATCAGCAATTAATTGCTGATGGAAAAATAATAGGTGGAGCATTTACTTCTTCAGCTACAACACGAGGCGAAGGATGGCAGTTGATCAATGATTTTTTCCCTTCCATTGCAATTACAAAACTTACCTACGATCCTAATCACACACAAACATTTTATTTCTGCACCGGCGAAGGTTGGTACAATGCCGATGCAGCTATTGGTGCAGGAGTTTTTAAAAGTGAGGATGGCGGCAACACCTGGAATCAACTCTCCTCAACTGCCAACAGCAATTTTAATTATTGCCAGGATGTAGATGTGCATCCAACCACAAGCGATGTATATGTTGCAACACTTGCAGCCGGTTTGCAGCGATCAAAAGATGGAGGACTCACGTGGCAAAAAGTTTTATCACCGGTAGGCAATCCCGGAATTTGTGATTTAGAGTTCACCAAGAACGGAGGCATATTCGCTGCAGTGGGAATTTTTGCCGGCGGCGGAATTTATTATTCCGATAACGGTGATTCAGCAACATGGGTAAAACAAACCAATGGATTTCCTGTAACAGGAATTTACAGAGTTGAATTAGCGACTGCTCCATCGAATGATAGTGTTGCCTATGCAGTGGCATGTAAAACCACCGACTACAGCATCAACGGAATTTATAAAACCATTGATAAAGGAAACACATGGACACAGGTTTCAACACCCGGTGGGTCTGATACATTGTTCGCACACTTTCAAGCGTGGTACGATTTGGTTCTTGCTGTTGATCCCAATGATGCCAACACATTGGTAGGTGGCGGCTGGCATTTCTGGCGCACACGTGATGGTGGTGACAGTTGGCAAAAACTCACACACGGCAAATCTGATTCTGCCGGCTATCAGTATGTGCATGTTGATGAGCATGCAATTGTTTTTAGAAATTCTGATACCGTTTATTTTGGTGGTGATGGAGGAATTTGGAAAAGCGGAAACTTTACAAATGATTTCCCAAATATTTACGAGCGCAATTATGGTTACCGCGTTACGCAATATTATGCAGGTGATGTGCATCCTTCTGCAGGTGATGTTGGATTAATTGGTGGCACACAAGATAATGGGTCTACAAGATTAGGGTATGCGGGCATTAGTCCGAACCAAAGATTATCGGGTTACGATGGTGCTTATTGCGCTATCAATCAAACGCAACCTGCAATCATGTAC
>JBKJNS010000308.1:0-4958 GCA_046593455.1 Chitinophagales bacterium
TGCCCCCGCAGCGCTGGGCAATGTTGTGCTTGCATTGTGAACAGTTGTCATTGCCGCAATTGCTGTTGCCCAAGTAGTACTCTTTAGGTTTGTTGCATCTGCTGTGTTTTCAAGATAAACAATCAGATTTGCTGCACCCGAAACTCCAGGAGCAACCTGATAATTCCATCCAATAGAACCTATATCCATTCCATTTATAAATCCCGCTGCTGACATTTGAGCAGCTGTAACTAAATAATGCACACGAGCACTATTATATCGTGTTGATGGTGCGCGGCAATTGCCCGAAGTTGAGTTTGTGTTGACTACAACTGTTACCGGGCAGCCCGCAAAAACTGTTTTCTCTGTCATTAGACCGGTTAAGATCATAATGAAAATTAGCAATGATGTAATTGACTTTTTCATGTTGATTTTGGTTTAGGTGAATTTAATGATGAATTAAAAAAATGGTTACAATAAAAAATTGTTAGTAAAATGAATCGATTTGTTATCTGTTATTATTTTGAATTTCATAGGGGAAATCGAATTATAAATGTTTTTTTAAAAAACTATTTAGTAAGATTTGCAATCATTTTTAATTGAGCAAAATCTTGCACTTGTAAAAATGGAAACATTTTTCTGAAAAAAAAATATTTTTGAAACTATTTTCAAAAAAAAGACCGCTGCAAGAGCGGTCCTTTTTAAGCTTTAACCAAACTTGAAATTATTTCTGATAAGCAATTCTGCCGTTGTAAACTTTATCGCCCACCAGAACTCTCACGAAATAATTACCTGCGGCGAAATCATTATTTAGTTTAACCTCGCTTTGCAGTCTTCCATCAGTAATAGTTGAATGATCAACGTAAACGAATTGTCCAAGTGAATTAACAAGTTGAATCACTGCATCAGCATTTATGTTTGAACTGAAATTCATTTCAATCATAAAGTTGCTGCTCGTAGGATTCGGATACAAATTCAATTCAACTTCATCAAAAGTAATTGCATCAGAAGTTTTGCATGAAGAGAACACTACAATACCCGCTGATGTGCTCGAGCAACCATTGGCAGCAGTAACAATTACCTGATAAGTTCCTGAACTGGTAGCAGTATAGAGATAATTAGTAGCTCCTGAAATTGGCAATCCTGCTTTTAACCATTGGAAGGTGTAAGGATTGTTATGATTTGCTCTTAATTGAACTGAGCCGGTTGCGCAAATATCCAGATTTCCAAACACAGTAACATTAGCAGGTGGTACAGGCAAGGGAAGCAGTGTTAGAATAGATGAAGTTGATGTGCAAATTCCATTTGATTCAACAACCTTGTAGTCTCCTTTCTTAGTTACACTCAATGTGGAATTAGTTTGACCAGGTATCAACACATTGTTTTTGTACCACTGATAGGTGATTCCTCCACCGGTATTTGCTGAAATTAATACAGGTGTGCCGGTACAAGTTGTAACAGTTCCTGTTGGTGTAATTACAGGAGCAACTCCGTTTTCATCTACAAGATTATTACAGTTGTCATCTATTCCATTGCAAATATCAATTGCGCCCGGATTGATTGCAGCATTAGCATCATTACAATCGGTGCTGTTTGCTACATATCCAGAAGTTGGAATATTGCTGAATGAAGTAGTAGTGTTGTTTAAATCACCGTAAGTGTCAACATCAAAGTCGCGATAGTAAGTGTAAACAATACAACCTTCATCTTGCTGACCGTTACAGTTGTCATCAACTCCATTGCCGCATAATTCTGTTGCATTGGGATGTGTTGTGAAAACTGCATCATTACAATCAATGTTATTGAGTGAATAGCCGGCACCGGGATTCGCGCAATATAAAGCACCCAATCCTGTTCCATAGGTGTCACCGTCTGCATCAATATAGTAGGTTGTAAATACTAAACCATTATCAATTCCACCGATACAATCATCATCAATTCCATTACAGATTTCTACTGCTGCAGGGTTAACGGCTGAATTTGCATCATTGCAATCAGTATTATTCGTTGAGTAACCTGATGTAGCAACTGAAGAACAAACCAATGCAGTTGTTGTAGAACCAAAACCATCAAGGTCAGCATCTACATAATAACTCTGCGGAGTATTTACACTTGCATCAGCATCGTTACAATCAGTATTGTTAGTCGAGTAACCCGAAGTTGCAACCGAAGAACAAACCAATGCAGTTGTAGTTGAACCATAATTATCCAAATCAGCATCTACAAAATAACTCTGCGGAGCATTCACGCTTGCATCAGCATCATTGCAATCAGTATTGTTAGTAGAGTAACCCGGAGTCGCAACTGAAGAACAAACCAATGCAGTTGTTGTAGAACCATAACCATCAAGATCAGCATCCACATAATAAGATTGAGGAGCGTGAACCGTAGCATCAGCATCATTACAATCAGTATTGTTAGTAGAGTAACCCGAAGTCGCAACAGAAGAACAAACCAATGCAGTTGTTGTTGAACCGAAGCCATCGAGATCAGCATCTACAAAATAAGATTGAGGAGCGTGAACAGTTGCATCAGCATCATTGCAATCAGTGTTATTAGTTGAGTAACCCGAAGTTGCAACTGAAGAACAAACCAATGCAGTTGTTGTAGAACCAAAACCATCAAGGTCACCATCAACATAATAACTCTGTGGAGTATTTACGCTTGCATCAGCATCATTGCAATCAGTATTGTTAGTTGAGTAACCTGATGTAGCAACTGAAGAACAAACTAATGCAATTGTGGTTGAACCAAAACCATCAAAGTCACCATCCACATAATAACTCTGCGGAGTATTTACACTTGCATCGGCATCATTGCAATCAGTACTATTTGTTACATAACCGGATGGAGGAGTTGGACTGGTAGTAGAATATGGACTATTCAAATCTCCATAGCCATCAATATCGTTATCGGCATAGTAAGTAAAAATTGTGCATCCATCATCAGCTAAACCATTACAATCATCATCAATCTGATTTCCGCAAAACTCAGTAGCTCCGGGATTAATGGTAGCAACTGCATCATTACAATCCGTATTGTTAGTAGAATAACCCGAAGTCGCAACTGAAGAACAAACCAATGCAGTTGTAGTTGAGCCATAACCATCAAGATCAGCATCAACATAATAAGATTGCGGAGTATTCACAGAAGCATCCGCATCATTACAATCAGTGTTATTAGTTGAGTAACCAGCAGTAGCAACAGAAGAACAAACCAATGCAGTTGTTGTAGAACCAAAACCATCAAGGTCAGCATCAACAAAATATGATTGCGGAGTATTCACACTTGCATCCGCATCATTACAATCAGTGTTATTAGTTGAGTAACCAGCAGTAGCAACAGAAGAACAAACGAGCGCAGTAGTTGTTGAACCAAAACCATCGAGATCACCATCAAAATAATAACTCTGCGGAGTATTCACACTTGCATCATTGTCATTACAATCAGTGTTGTTAGTTGAGTAACCTGAAGTTGCAACGGATGAACAAACCATTGCAGTTGTAGTTGATCCGAAACCATCAAGGTCACCATCCACAAAATAACTCTGTGGAGTATTTACACTTGCATCCGCATCATTACAATCCGTATTGTTTGTTGAGTAACCAACGCCAGGGTTGCTACATAAAGAAGTTCCTGTGCCAATTCCAAATCCATCATGATCACCATCAGTATAATAGGTTACGAAAGTGAGACCGTTATCAATTCCTCCCACACAATCATCATCAAGTCCATTACAAACTTCAGTAGCTCCCGGATGAATTGTTCCATTGCCATCATTACAATCTGTATTATTCAATACATATCCGCTCGGTTGACCAAGACAAGTTGATTGAGAAACAGAAACATTGCCATATGTGTCACCATCAGCATCCTGATAATAAGTTGTATTTGGATTTACAACAACTTGATTTGTATTTGCAGTTGCTGTGCATCCTGTAGCAGCTACTGTCATTTTTACATTATAAGTTGTAGAAACAGATGGAGAAACACCAGTTGGATTTTGTTGAGTTGACGTATATCCTGCAGGAGTTGAAGTCCATGAATAGGTAACTGTTGGTGGCGCAGATCCTTGTCCGGTCAACGCTATGTCATCTAATGCCCAATAGTAACCCCAAACAGTTACATAGTGGAAACGAATGTAAAGTGTTGCATTGCCAACATAAGAGTTCAATGAAACAGTTGCAGGTGCAAAGCTCGTTGCGCTTCCTTGCGCTACTGCAACATAATCCTGTACCGAAGTCCAGATTGACCCATCAGTAGAAACTTCCACTGCAACATTTGCATCTGAACTCCATGTTTTATAATATTGATTAAAGGAAAGAGAGAGTGATGCATAACCGGTTGTGTTAATTGAAGGAGATTGAAGCGTAACATTGGTATTGTTTCCGCTACCGCCCTGATCAGAATTTGACATAATGAATTTAGTCCCGCTATTACTATTGAAAGTTGTGGATGAATACACGTATGGATTTGTCCTTATCTTCCATGCAACAGAATCAGGAAGTGTTCCTCCTGTTGTTGTGTTCGTAGTTGTCCATGTTCCCAAACCGCCTTCAAAATTCTGAGTGAGTAATGTAGCAGTTGCAGTTGCTGAAGAAGTCAGGTTCACAGTACCTCCTGCGCAAATCGAAGTTGAAGAAACACTTGCAATCGGGCTTGCAGGATTTGGATTTACAGTAACACTTGCCGAAGAAGTTGCAGTGCAGCTTCCTATACCTGTTGCAGTTAAAGTATAACTTGTTGAAGAAGCCGGGCTCACTGTAATAGATGAAGATGTTGAACCATTAGACCATAAATAACTTGTAGCACCTGTTCCGGTATAGCTAAGTGTTGTACTTAGCCCTGAACAAATACTTGCAGTTGCCGGACTTACTGTATTTGTTACAGCAGGGAAAATATTTACAGTATCTGAAACGGAAGTTTGAAGTGGCCCAGCTCCGCATCTAATTCTGCAACGATACCATGTAGTGGCTGAA
>JBKJNS010000324.1:0-3084 GCA_046593455.1 Chitinophagales bacterium
GTACTCTTGCTTCTATCTTCACAACCGATCAAACCAATGTTATGAAAAAGATTCTCCTCGTTTTAATTCTTGCTCCTGTAATTCTTCTTGCCCAAAAAAAATCTGCAAAGCAACAACCCGTTCAACCGCCTTACATGGCAGCAGATGCGCGCATGAGCGGTTTCGATGCAGCTAAAAATCTGCAACAAAATTCTTTGGTATCGCAGGTTGATTTTAGAAATGTGGGTCCCACAATTATGAGCGGGAGAGTTGTGGATGTAGATGTAAACCCCGATAACTCAACAGAGTTTTATGTTGCTTATGCATCGGGTGGATTGTGGTACACTAATAATAACGGCACATCATTTACGCCGGTGTTTGATCACGAAGCCACACTCACCATTGGTGATATTGCTGTTGACTGGATAAGAAAAATTATTTGGGTGGGGACAGGTGAAAATAATTCGAGTAGAACTTCTTATGCAGGGATTGGAATTTATAAAGGTAAAGTTGGAAGTACAGATTGGCTTTACTGCGGCTTGGGTGAAACGCACCACATCGGCAGAATAGTTTTAGATGAGGATAATCCAAACAATGTTTACGTAGCTTCTCTTGGCCATTTGTATTCACAAAATAAGGAGCGCGGAATTTTTAGAACGACTGATGGCGGAAAATCATGGAGACAAACATTGGCAATAAACGATTCGGTGGGTTGCATTGATTTGTTGCAAGACCCAAATGCTAAAAATATTTTCTATGCAGCATCATGGCAACGAAATCGGCGTGCGTGGAATTTTCAAGGGTGTGGCAAAGGATCAGGAATTTATAAGAGCGAAGATTTTGGTGAAAAGTGGAAACTTGTTACTGCTAAAGAAAATGGATTTCCGGTTGGTGATCAAGTTGGAAGAATTGGATTGGCAGCAACCAATGTTGATGCAGATGGCAGAAAATTTACTTCAATCTTTGCGTGCCTCGATAATCAATTTTCCAGAGAGAAAAAACCGGAAGACACAACAGAACTTACAAAAGACATGTTGCGCAAAATGAATGCAGATGCATTTTCAAAATTGCAGAAAAAGAAAGTGGAAAGTTTTTTAAGAGGCAATGGTTTCCCCGATAAATATTCGGCTGATACCGTTTTTACTTTAATGAAGGCCGGAAAAATTTCACCCCAAACATTGGTTGAATATTTAGAAGATGCGAACTCATTGTTGTTCGATACTGATTATAAAGGAGCCGAACTTTATCGAAGTGATGATGGTGGCGCCACCTGGAAAAAAACGCATGATGGTTATATTGATGATATGTTTTTCTCCTATGGTTATTATTTCTCGCAAGTGCGAACTGCGAAAGATGACCCCAACAAAGTTTACATGCTCGGCTTTGTTGATTTGATGAGTGATGATGGCGGAAAAACTTTTCGCAACATCATTAAAGAAAATGAAAACGTGCACGTAGATAATCACGCCATGTGGGTTGATCCAAATCAACCCGGTCATTTGGTGATTGGTAATGATGGTGGTGTAAATATTACTTATGATGATGGTGCGCACTGGATCAAGTGCAATAATCCGCCTGTAGGTCAATTTGTTTCGGTGAATTACGATATGGAAAAACCTTACAACGTTTATGGTGGCTTGCAGGATAATGGTGTGTGGATGGGGCCATCGAGTTACTCGCCCGATGCTGCGTGGCATCAAACAGGTGAATATCCATACAAAACGATTATGGGAGGTGATGGAATGTCAGTTGCTGTGGATACGCGAGACAATAATATTGTTTATACAGGGTATCAATTTGGAAATTACTATCGGCTGAATCTTAATGCCAAAGAAGAAAATTACATTACTCCCGGTCACGAATTGGGCGAAAGACCTTACCGGTGGAATTGGAATTCACCTGTCTGGATTTCGCAGCACAATCAGGACATAGTATACTTCGGTGCTAATAAATTCTGGCGCTCACTCAATGAAGGAAAAGATTTTAAAGTGATTTCCCCCGATCTTACTACCGGAGGCAAAAAAGGAAATGTGCCTTACGGAACCATTACTACCATTCACGAATCTCCTATAAAATTTGGTTTGCTCTATGCCGGAACCGATGATGGTTTGATTTGGATTTCGAAAGACCTTGGAAATTCGTGGCAAAAAATTTCTGATAAACTTCCGTCACGACTTTGGGTTTCGAGAGTGCAGGCATCAAAATTTTTTGAAGGAAGAATTTATGCATCACTCAATGGTTATCGCTGGGACGATTTTAATGCTTACCTCTACATGAGTGATGATTACGGAACAACATGGACGAAGATTGTAAATCAATTACCCCCTGAGCCCATCAACGTAATCAAAGAAGATCCGGTAAATGAAAACGTGATTTATGTTGGAACTGATAATGGCGTTTATGTTTCGCTCGATCGCGGAAAAACATTTATGGCATTCTCAAAAAATCTGCCGCGTGTGGCAGTTCACGATCTCGTAATTCAACCACGTGAGCATGATTTAATTCTCGGTACACATGGACGTTCAATTTACATTGCTTCGGTAAAAGAAGTACAGCAACTCACAGATTCAGTTCTAAAAAAGCCATTGTATGTTTTTGATTTGGGAACTGAAACTTATCGTTCTTCATGGGGAAAGAAAGGATTCAACTGGGATTCTATCAAGGGCCCTTCAATTGAAATTCCATTTTACCTCAATGCAAATTCCAAGGTTTCATTTTCTCTATTCGCCGATTCATCATTGAAATTAAATGAGTGGAAGGTTGATGGAGTTAAAGGTTTAAACTACGTGAAGTATGATGTCTCTATTGATTCAACTCACAAAGAAACTTACACCACCTGGTTGAACAAGGATGCAAAAGAAGATGCTGATAAAGTGAAGCTCAAAAGCGGCGACAACAAAGTTTATTATCTGCACCCGGGAAAATATCGGTTAGTGATTGAGGCGAATGGAAAAAAGGAAGAGAAGATTTTGGAGATTGAGAAGGCGAAGTGAATTATTTTTCTGCAGTTTTTTCGAGTCGTGCCACCACTTCGAGTGCAGCATTTAATTTTTACCTTTATCTCAAAGTGGTGGCACGACTATGAACACACACGCCCGAGTATTC
>JBKJNS010000040.1:0-4899 GCA_046593455.1 Chitinophagales bacterium
GTTAAATTTCCCGATGGATTGTATTTGATATAATTATTTACTAATCCATTGCAACCGCTTTGCTGATTTGAAAGTGTATTGATTGAAACACCATTGATAAAATCTTCGGAGCAATCAATACACTTTCAAATCAGCAAAGCGGTTGCAATGGATTAGTAAATAATTATATCAAATACAATCCATCGGGAAATTTAACAACTACCCTCACGCTCGGAAATAATTACGTAGTTACACTTTCATCAAGCGGTGAATACAACGAAGCATTTGGAGTTTGGATTGATTACAACAACGATGGTGATTTTGCCGATGGAAATGAATTTGTTTACTCCACTGCTTATGCGGGCATCGATACTTTTATTGGAAACATTTTACTTCCGCTCGCTTACAATTATGCAGGCGAAAGGCGCATGCGTGTACGTTGTGCTTACAACACCATTCTAAATGCAAATGATTATTGCAACGAATTTGGATACGGTGAAACAGAAGATTACACAATCACTCTTGTGTTGCCAGTTTGCAGCGGAACACCTTTTGGCGGAATTGTAATTGCTGAGCCAACTTCTTTTTGCGAACCCAGTACTATTATTTTTCTACACGATACTCAATTGCCAATTGTGGCCGGACTGCAACTTCAATGGCAACAATCGGCAGACGGTTTTTTGTGGACAAATATTATTGGAGCAACTGATACAATTTATACTTCGCTGCCATTGTCTGATACCACTTTATACAGAGTTAAAGTTACCTGCAGCAGCTCGGGATCATTCGCATATTCCAATACCGCTAAGATCATAATGTTCCCAACTCCTATAGTAAGTTTTACAGGATTAGATTCAACTTACAATGTGAATCAAGCTGCTGTAACATTAACCGCAAATCCTGCAGGAGGAATTTTTTCGGGAGCAGGAATCAATGGAAATATTTTTGATCCTGCAGTTGCAGGAGTTGGCGGGCCTTATGAAATCATCTACACTTACACCGATACAAATGGTTGTGTTGCGAGTGATACACAATCGGTAACAGTGTTATTGCCGAATGGAATTTTAATTGAAGAAATTTTTTCATTCATTTCAATTTATCCAAATCCAAGTGATGGAAAATTTTTTATTGAACTGAATTCTTCTTCCCCAAAAAATAATCTCACACTCAGCATTTTTAATTTGCTCGGTAAAGAGATTTATAAAAAGGAATTCTCTTCATTTCAATCACAAAAAAATATTTTGATTAATGCTGAAGAACTCACCAAAGGAAATTACCTGCTACAGTTTACTTCAGATGATTTTATTTCAAGAAGCAAATTGGTAATTCAATAGTTTCGTTTAATAAAATTATTCAAGCAAATTGATTCCTATTTTTGCACAACTTAATTTCTGAATGTCAACTACAGCAAAATCGTTCAATGAGGCAGCACATGTAACCGCAGCCGACACGGAGCTCCATCGCAAACTCAATCACAACATCGGCAAGTATGCCGATACGGTGAAAAAAGGAAAACTGCAATACAGTGATTTGGAACTTGCAAAGCAGCGCGCAAAAAATTTGAAATGGAAAGCCATTGGATCACTCGATAAATATTTATTGGAGTTTGAATCTAACATCACTAAACGCGGAGCAAAAGTGGTATGGGCAGAAAATACGGATGAAGCTCTTGCAGAAATAAAATCGGTGATGAAGCGCGTGAATGCAAAGAGTGTGGTAAAGAGTAAATCAATGACCACAGAAGAAGTTCACCTGAATAGTTTTTTAGAAAAGATGAATGTTGAAGTGGTTGAAACCGATTTGGGTGAATACATTCAACAGTTAGACGGCGAACCGCCGTTCCATATTGTTACACCGGCAATGCACAAGAGCAAAGAAGATGTTGCAAGAGTTTTTCACGAGCATCTGGGCACACCACTCGATATGACTCCGCAGGAAATGACGATGGAAGCAAGAGGGAGATTGCGTGAAAAATACACTGTAGCTGATGTTGGAATTACCGGTGCAAATTTTATTCTCCCCGATTTGGGTGCTGTGTTGGTTTTGGAAAATGAGGGCAATGCAAGGTTGAGTATTACGTTTCCAAAAGTGCACATTGTAATTGTTGGAATTGAAAAAGTAATTCCTTCTTACAATGATCTCCCATTGTTTCTTCCACTGCTTTCAACATTTGGTACAGGACAACAAGTAACAGTTTATAATACACTACTCACCGGACCCCGGCAAGAGAATGAAGTGGATGGCCCCGAAGAAATGATTGTGATTTTGTTAGACAACGGAAGAACAAATTTGTTGGCGGAAGCAGAACAACGCGAAGCATTGTATTGCATTCGTTGCGGTGCCTGTTTAAATGCCTGCCCCATTTATAAAAATATTGGCGGCCATGCGTATCAAACTACTTACAGCGGCCCTATTGGTTCTGTAATTACGCCGCACTTTAAAGGCATGGAAGATTTTAAACATCTTAGTTATGCATCATCACTTTGTGGGGGATGCACCGAAGCATGCCCGATGAAAATTAATCTGCACAATCTTTTAGTGTTTAACAGAAGAGATTCGGTGAAAGAAGGAAAATACAATGCTGCTGAAAAAATTGGTTGGCGCATGTGGCGCATGAGTATGCTCTCGCGCCGGTTAATGGACTTGAGTGGTAGCAAAACAAAAAATTTTATGCTTAAATTTCTTTTCAAAAACTCATGGGGAACACACCATACCGATTTAAAGGTTGCTCCAAAATCCTTTAGCGAGATGTGGAAGGAAAAGATGTGAGCTTTGTCCCGAGTACTCGGGATTGAGTTCTGTGATTGAACATGAAGGCAAAGAGATCACACTGTATTTAAAATGCATTGCATTTATTGTTTGGTAATTCGCACATCAAATTCGCCTCGCTTTTTTTATCTTCACACTCACCTAAAAATTCCTGAGATGAAAAAGCAGCTACTACTATTCACTTTGATAGTCGCAATTTTATTTTCTTCCTGTAAAAAGAAACAGGTTGATGTTGACTATTCGGCTTTTCTAAATAATTACATTGATACTTCTGCAAAACCCGGTGATGATTTTTTCAAGTATGCTGTAGGATATTGGTTAAAGAATAATCCGATTCCTTCATCCGAAAAATCATGGGGGGTATGGAGTAAAGTGGATGAAGAAACTTTTAATCGCGTTCTTATATTAAATAAAGAAGCTGCTTCAGACAGCACAGCAGAAAAAGGAAGTAACAAACAAAAAATTGGTGACTTCTGGAAGACAGCAATGGACAGCACTGCAATTGACAAGCAAGGAATTACTCCGTTGATACCTGAGTTTAAAAAAATAGATGCAATACAATCCAAGAATGATGTGCTTGAAGAAATCGGATACCTGCAAACCATTGGCATATCTGCACTTTTTTCGTTGGCTCCCTATCAGGATGAAAAGAATAGTGAAAAAGTTGCAGTGCATTTATTTCAGGGAGGAATTGGTTTACCCGATCGTGATTTTTATTTTGATAAGGATAGCCACTATGAAACCATACGCACCGAGTATTTAATTCATATTCAAAAAATGTTTGTTCTGTTAGGTGATGATTCTGTTAAAGCAAAAGAAGAAGCCGCCGTTGTAATGAGGATGGAAACAGGGTTGGCCAATGCTTCTCGCAAGCTTGAAGCCCTTCGCGATCCTCAGGCAAACTATAATAAGATGACTGTTTCAAAGATGAATAAACTCACTCCATCTATTGATTGGAAGACAATGCTTGCAAACATAGGTGCGCCAAAAATTGATACTGTAATTGTAGGGCAGCCCGAATTTTTTAAGTATACAGAATTAATGATGAAGAGAACTTCAATTGCAGATTGGAAAATTTATTTACGTTGGAATCTCATTCGCACATTTGCTTCATACCTAAGTTCAGATTTTGAAAAACAAGATTTCTATTTCAATTCAACCATTCTTAATGGAACCACTGAACAGCGCCCGCGATGGAAGCGAGTATTGGAGACTGAAGAAACTTATCTGGGTGATGCATTGGGTCAGCTTTACGTAGAGAAATATTATTCTGAAAAAACAAGAGAGCGATATGTAAAATTAGTTGACAATATTTTTGATGCTTATCGCGAACGCATTCAAAATGTAAACTGGATGACTGATTCAACTAAACAGAAAGCAATTGCAAAACTAAATGCAGTTGATAAAAAAGTGGGATACACTACAAAATGGAAAGATTATTCCTCAATGGATATTGGTCGCGAATCTTATGTTCAAAATTGTATCAACGGAAACATATGGTTAACCCGGTTCTATCTTTCAAAACTGTATAAGCCGGTTGATAGGACTGAATGGGAAATGACACCGCAAACATGGAATGCCTATTACAATCCTTCAAATAATGAAATCGTTTTGCCTGCTGCAATATTTATTATTCCCGGTTTCCCTGATTCGCTTGCCGATGATGCAATTGTTTATGGCTATGCCGGCGCTTCAACCATTGGTCATGAAATCACACATGGCTTTGATGATGAAGGAAGCCAGTTTGATGAGAAAGGAAATTTGCGCGATTGGTGGAGTGCAGATGACAAAGAAAAATTTAAGCGGAAGTGCCAGATGATTGTAGACCAATTCAATCAATATGTTGTGCTTGATTCAATTCAAGTTAATGGTGAAGCAACACAGGGTGAAAACATAGCTGATCTCGGCGGAATTGTAATCGCACTTGAAGCATTCAAAAAAACCGATCAGTATAAAGAAGGAAAACCAATTGGTGGACTAACACCATTGCAAAGATTTTTTATGGGTTACGCACTTTCATGGTATGGCCAATATCGTGAAGAAGCATTGGCTACCAGAGTTAAAACAGATGTTCATTCACCAAATTTTTTACGTGTCAATGGTCCTTTTTCAAATGTTGACGACTTCTATACTGCATTTGGAATTAAACAA
>JBKJNS010000038.1:0-2650 GCA_046593455.1 Chitinophagales bacterium
AAACTATACTTACCGTTCGAATGTGCCTGATATCCATCGCGGTGAATTTTACTTTTGCATTTATAAAGAGCCCCTTATCAAACTTGTATTCAAACATTTGGCGATAGCTAAGATTGGTTGTTCCGTTTCCAATATTAACAGGTCCAAAATCAACAAGATAGTTTGATACAGGAGTGGAGAATCCAAGATTACCTGCGATAAAAATCTTACCTTTTCCAAGAGTAAGTTCTGCAAACTTCCCTTTTAAATTCAAACTTATATCAGAGATTCCTGATTGTCCGTTTAAGGTTCCCGAGTTTGTGTTGGTGAAAAGGTATGGTAGCATAACAATTAGATTCAGGCGATCAAGAATACCAATATTGAATCCCGCTGTTATTTGCTGGCGGGTAACATTGCCAACATTACCATTGGTTCTAAGTGTATCCCCTTCCCAATAATGATCCCAATTACTGTAACCATAAGTGAGACCGGCGCAAATATTCCCTTTAGGAACAAATTGAAGATCGGCCGGCGACTGTGCAAGTAACACCTTGCTCAAAGCCAGCATTGTGAAAAGCGTGTATAGTTTTTTCATGTTATTAATTTTGGTCAAAAGTATCTGTAGTTAATAGTGCATTATGTTAATCAATCTTAAATAATGCTAAACAAAAAGTTAACAGGGAAGTAATTAAAATACTGTTGTGATAATGGTGGGAAAGAAGACCAGTGTAGTATTTTATAATACTTAATCAGCCGAATTGATTTTATGGAATAAAAAACTAACGATGCGCTGCTACTGCAAAACTATTTTTTCTGTTTGCAGAATTTGTTCAGTGTTTCTTATTTGAAAATAGTAAACGCCTGATGGCAATTGGTTTCTATAAAGAGAAACAGAGCTTGAATTAGTAGTGATGGATTGAAGAGTAATTCCTTCCAAACTAAAAATGGTAAATGTTATTTTTTGGTTGTTGAAGTTGGAAAAGAAAACTGAAATTATTTCTGTTGCAGGATTGGGCGCAATCACAAACCCATCGCCGTAGTCAATAAATTTTACATTGATTGAGTTAGATTTTCCGTATTGCTTAAGATCAATGCGATAATAATTCAATTGATTTTTTAAAGGCAGTGAATCATCGAAAAAATAATCCTGTTCTTCAGTGCCGCCACAAATGCCGGGAATAATTCCAATGGTTTCAAATTGAATTCCATCGGAGGAGCGCTGCACTTCAGTTCCCAGGCAACTGATGCCTGCCATAACCGTGAAGTTGAGATGAATGTAGTTTTCTATTTGTTGCCCCGTAAAATTTACCAAAAGGTTTTCTTGCCCAAAAACAAATTGGGTTTTCAGGATTAAAATCAATATTGTAATTCGAAGCAACTTCATAGAAATGTGTAGAAGCCAAAACTAAATCATTTAATTGCCACGGAGGCACGGGGAAAAAAAGAATAAAATTTCTCCGTGAAGCTCCGTGCCTCCGTGGCAAATTGTTTTATCCCCCAAATTGTCTCAGATGATGATCGATGTGTTTCCAAATCAATCTCCCCCATAAGTGCTTGCGTATTTTTCCAAAGCGCGGATGCGGATAAAATTCATATGCGGCTTCAACTTCTTTTAATCGTTGCAGCAGCATTTCCTTTTCCAAAGAAAAATCTTTTACACCAGGGTGAAGTTTTTTCACATTCATTTCTGCCGCCGTTGTTGCGTTGTGCGGCCACTTAATAAGATACAATGCCATCCAGCTTATTGGCAGAAATGAAAGCATTGATTTAGTTTTAGATGTGATGGGTCTAATGCCCGTTGCCAGCTCCAACTGACTTCTCAAATGCCAAAGCATTTCTTAAACCTGCATGGTTCCCCATTGTCGGGTTGATGTTGCAGAGAGTAAATTGATGCGATCAAGTAAAAGTTTTCGATTGGCGGTATTAAAAAAATTTTCTCCCATGTTATTTTCTTTTCAGTTTCTTTTTTCTTTCCGCTACTTCTTCGTCAACCATAATTGCTTCCTGCAAAATTTCCATTAAAGGTTCTTCGTGAATTTCTTTCACATTAAAGAAACGAATCAATCCGAATTCTTTTCTGTTTCCCATTTCAATAATGCCCTGCGAATTCGACATCAGGTTACCGCGGCAAATTCCCAGAAAGACTCCTTTGGGCGGACCGCCCCAAACCGATGCGGGCCAAATGCAGGCAATCCTCGAGTGACGAAAAAAATACGGAACACCATAAGAGAATTTTTCTTTAAAATCAGGAGCGGCATTCAGAATAATTTGCCGTAATCGTGTGCACATTTCTCTCTCATCTTTCGGCAGATCGTAAATAAAGTCTTCAATGCTATTCATAAAAAAAATCAACTGCCCCCCTTATTAAAAGGAACAGTTGAAGGTAACTAAGGAAGGTGAATTCTTATTTAGGCAAACTATTATTCTGTTTTTCCTCGTGGCTCTTCTCAAACAAATAGCTGATCACTAATCCCAGACCACCGCATATTCCAATCATTCCAAAATAGATCGCGGGGCTTTGTTCTTCTGAAGTATGAAGAACATAAGTAGTGAGAAAAAATGCAATGAATAATCCAAGACCAACACCGAGTAAAATCAACCCGAATTTTAATGTGATTAGCGGCCTTGACCTTTTATCGGGTTCAACAGGCGCAATGCCTCTTTCAATCAT